>NZ_JANSIL010000155.1:0-31565 GCF_047462015.1 Synechococcus sp. R5-13
TCCAGACTTTTGACCAGCAAACCTATATGGAGGAGGGCTTTCCTCCCGACACCAAGCCTGCGGCTATGGTTCGGGCCTCCAGCCCGAAAATTTGGTGACTAGTGACTAGTCACTACGCACTACTCTACAGGGTGGTGGGGCATCCCGTCCTTTTCGCGTCAGCGGGACGTAGTCCTTAAGCTCAGGAAATGTCTGAAGCGATAGCAGGGGTCACTGAGAAGCCCGCGCTGTGTGCGTAGCAACCCTGCGGGAAGCTAGCTACAGCGTCGGGAGTATGTCACGCAGCCTGCGACTTCATGGGCTCCGAGCAGGCCAAAATGAACTGAATGAACTGGTCGATCTCCAGCAGAATGTGTTCCGCCTCGGCCAGAGAGGTCGGTACGGTTGCCAGCACCTGGGCATCTACTTCTGCAGCCTGCCCCGCTTCTCGCAAGAGGTTCATCGAGTTATGGCTGAGCAGGAGCTCCAGCTCGTTCAGGGTTACCATGGCCAGCTGCTCCTCGGCTTGATGGAGCTTATTTTGCAAAGTCTGAACTTGTTCGGTTTGCACCTTCAGCCTAGCTTCCGCCTGCTCAGCGCGAGATACAGCCAGTTGTGCAGCTTGCTGGGCCTCATCCCGCTGAGCTTTCAGGAAGGCCATCTCTTGCTCCAATTGTGCCAATCGCTCTTGCAGGCTGTAAATGTGCTGATCCCGGTCTCCCAAAGCTCGCTCCAGCTCGCGATTTCGAGCCTCCATCTGCTGACAAGCTTCGTTCGCTTGGGCCAGCTGTTCCGCCAAGTTTGCCATTTCCTCTTCCATGTTGGTGAGCCGACTCAAGCGTTCCAAAATCTGAGCATTTTCGGCTTCCAGTTTCTCAATCAGCGCTTGAGCGCTCAACAGTTCTGCTTTGGTAGAGTCCAGCTCGCCGCAGACTTGGTCGTAGTTGGCGATTAGCTCGCCAAGCCGGGCCTCTTTGGCTTGCAGTTCTTCTCGCAAGGAGTTCATCCAGCGGTCGCTCTGCTCAATCCGCTGTTGCAAGAGCGGCAGTTGAACCAGAGCTTGTTGGGCAGCACTGAAATAGCCAAGGAGTCGTTTGATGTAGCGCTGTAGGCGGCTGTGGGACTGATCCAATTTGTCGAAGGCTTCGTTGAGAGAGAGATAGGCCTCGCACAGTTTCATGTAGCGCCGAGCCACAGAATCAGGATGATCCATAGGGTTATAGAGTCCAGGTGGGGGTGCCGTGTCTATTTTATGCTGTTCATTCTATTGGCCAAGCCTGGAGAAGGAGGCATTTGATACAACAACTGGGGGCTTAATTTTACTTTAATATCCGGTGCCCCAATCTCTCTTGCGAGCCAAGGCCAAAGATTCTGCCCCAATACAGCTTCAGACGTTACCCACAGGCTACACAGAGACTAAAGCGGCTCCTCAAAAGCAATTGAAATCTTGTCTTGACCACACAACCGGTTCATCTACATATTTAGTGTTCATGAGAAGATGCCCACGAGCTCTAGCGCTAGATGTGCTGCAAAAGTAGGGCTCTTCATGGCTCAAACCGGCTGCGCATTGGGGATCCCTAGCTTCTCCAAATAGGCGGCTGCCCGCAGCAACTTGGCTTCTTGGTAGGGGGCGGCCACCAGTTGTACGCCAAAAGGCAGGGATCCACTCTCGCGCAACGGCAGCGAAAGCACCGGCAGACCGATAAACGAGAGGGGCTGGGTGTAGAGGCCGAGGTTGGGCCGAGTGAGAACCTCTACCCCATCGATCACCATCTTCTCTTGGCCGAGCAAGGGGGCAAAGCAGGGGGTGGTGGGGGCGATGAACAGATCGATCTCCTGAAAAATGGCCTGCACCTGCTGGCGATACCAGCGGCGAAAGCGCTGCGCCTGCAAGATCCAACTGGCGGGCAGCAAAGCTCCGGCCAAAAAGCGATCCCGGGTGGCCGGGTCAAAGTCGTGGGGGCGAGTTCGCAGGTTGGGCAAGTGCAGGTTGGCTCCCTCAGCAGCCGTGATCAGGAAGGCGGCGGCACGGGCGCGCTGGGCTTCCGGGATCCGCACAGTCTGGCCGACCCCCAAGGCTTGGGCCACCTTTTCTACCCCCGCCAAGATGGGGGGCTCTGCCCCTCGGGCAAAGTAATCATCCGCCACCGCGATGCGCAAGCCCTCGATCCCCTGCCCCAATTGCCCAAAGGTGGGATCTACAGGACGCCGGGTACAGACGGGATCTTGGGGATCCGGCCCTTGCATGACATCGAAGCTGAGGGCAATATCGGCCACCGAACGGGCCAAGGGGCCCACGTGGTCAAAGCTGGCGGCAAACAGAGCCGCTCCTGCCCGCGATAGACGGCCATAGGTGGGCTTGAGGCCGTAGACGCCACACAAAGAGGCCGGTACCCGAATCGAGCCGTTGGTGTCGCTGCCCAGGGCGAGAGGCACCAAACCTCCTGCTACTGCAGCTGCCGAGCCGCCGGAGGATCCCCCCGCACTGCGGTTGAGATCGTGGGGGTTGTGGGTGGGGCCGTAGTGGCTGTTTTCGGTGACGAAGCCGTAGGCGTACTCGTCCATGTTGAGGGTGCCCACCAAGATTGCCCCTGCCTGCTTGAGACGAGCCACCACCGTTGCATCTTGGATGGCCGGGGGATTCTCGCGGTTGATCGCCGAGCCAGCCAGGGTGGTGAGGCCGGCCACGTCAAATAAGTTCTTGACGGCAAAAGGCACCCCTGCCAACGGGCCTACAGGGATCCCTTGAGCCACCTGTCGATCCACCTGCTCCGCCGCTTGTAAGGCCGATTCCTCCAAGACAGCTGTAAAGGCATTGAGCTGGGGATCCCGCCGGCGAATCCGCTCCAGACAGGCGGCCACCACCGCTTGGGCGCTCACGGATCCCTGGCGGACAGCCCTGGCAATAGAGACCGCGTCAGCGCTGCCGAGAAGGTGGGGATCCCCGGTCATGGCTGAGGGTCAAAGGTGGGATCTGGCTCAACTATCGGCGGCAACGGGAACTCCAGCACCTGTTGAGCAATGGGCAGAAAGCGGGCAAAATTTTCGATCACCCCTGCTCGGTGGTCGGGATGCAGGGGCAGTTGCAGCAGTTGGGCCATCTGGTCGACGTAGGTTTCCGGATCCCAGGGTTGCATGGTTCTAGGGTCAGCAGGCCGGTTGCGGCAAAGATACCACAACCTCGCCTGCGAACACCACCAGGCAGCCTCCAACAACAAGACCGTCGTTGGCTAGGGAGCGGACATCTGCACAGCGTTGCCCTGCAGCGACCAGAGACGCTCGTTGGGCAAGACAGGGCGGGTTATCGCCTGCCGTTCCAGCTCATTCAAAGCAACGCGACGGCTATGTGCAGAGCGATTGGAAGCAGCGCTGGCTTGCAGGCGTTTGCGGAATAGGCGCAACTGCTGCTGCTCCGCGGCGGGAGAGACATGCTGGGCAAAGAGGGGATGCAAGATTTTCTCCTCCTGATCAAACTGAGCCCGCAGTTTCCGATAGAAGTGAAGGGCAGCAGAGGGATCCACCTGCTGGGGAGTGCGCTCTGATTGGTGCAAAAAGCGCGTCAGCTCCGGGATCTGATCCCGCAGATGTTGCTCCAGCCGCTCAATTTGGTCGCTAAGGTGGGGATCCGCCTGGAGAGCCGACCTGAGCAGGGGGTAGAGAACATGGCGCTCCAGTTGAATGTGGCGGGAGAGGCGCTGTCGCAACCTTTGTACACAGAGGCGTCGCTGCTCCAGATCCAACTCCGGCGCTCGAGACAGGCGAGTCAAAAACTGCAGGATGACGCGGTGCTGTTCAGCACAAAGGGCAACCAGCGTACCGGCAGAGGCTGCTCGCGTCAGCGGGAGGGACTCCTCAGAGGACATGGCATTCACAGCAGAAAAGTTTCATCCTAGCTTAACTTTGTCAAGAAATGGTGGCTTGCGTAAGGGTACGGGAATAGCGCAGGTGTCTTGGATACACTCGGGCAGCAATCCTGGGAAAAGTTGTCCAGATCTGAACTCCGGGCCACTCTCTAGGCTTGCACGGGCCAACGGCGTTTCCAAGCAGAAGTGGGCTCCAAAGGGGATCCCTGCTGTTCCTGCTGGCGTTGCAGCCGGATTTGGGATCGCTCCCCTTGCAAGGTGGGATCCCGATAGGGCACGGCAGCGCGGGTTTTCAGGTGTTCCCACTCCATGGGGGAAAGAGGCGGCAGGTGATCGGGTTGGGGCGAGGCCACTGTCCCCGGCCAAGGACGACCTACCGGGGGGGTAGAGCCGATGAAAAGCCCTGCTTCCAACAGAGCCGCTCGCACCGCCGCTGCACAGGAATAGGTGGCCAAAATCCCGCTGGGGCGCATCCGTTCGGCCACGGCCCGCAGGAAATCCACCGTCCACAGCTCTGGGCAAACAGAAGGCGAGAAGGGATCCAAAAACACCGCATCTGCCCACCCCAGCGGCACCTGCAACACCGTTTGCCGGGCATCGCCCCACAGCAGCGTTCCGCGCCAGCGCTCCGATTGCCAGGATCCCTGTTCAATCCAGTGTTGCCATTCTTGCCCAAAGCTCCAGTCGGATCCCACCCCTGCCTGCCAAGCTTGCCGGGGTACTTCCGGGGATCGCTCCAGGCCGATTACCTCCACAAGACAATCGGGCCGGATTTGCCAAATGGTTTCTAGGGCAAGGCCGGAGTTGTAGCCCAAGCCAAAGCAAATATCCAAAAGGCGAATGGGCTGGGCGGGATCCCGTTCCAACGGCAGCCGATCCAGCCGGCAAGGGCGGACAAACTTCTCCAAAGCCTCCTGGGCGGCACCACTGACGTTGTGAAAAGCCTGTCCAAACTCTTCCGAGAAAAAGGTCAGGGATCCATCCCCTGTGGTCAGCACCTGCCACCGAGTCTCCATTGCCTGCTGTTGTCTCTATTTTCAGTTGGGCGATTCTTTGATAGCTTGAGAACGTTGAGATGTGTTTCGCAGCTCACCGGCAGGGCTCTCAACATCCCTGAGTAGGGAGGATATTTCAACAGCTATGTCTCTACTGGATTGGTTTGCGGAGCGGCGCAGACAAACCTCTCTGAACCTGACAGGTAGCAGCCCCTTCGACAAAGAGCGTCAGGTGAGAGAAATTGCCGATGGCCTCTGGCAAAAGTGTCCTGCCTGTGACACCCTGACCTACACCAAGGATCTGCAGCAAAACTGGCAAGTTTGCCCCAGCTGTGGGCATCACCACCGCATTACAGCCCCAGAGCGTCTGGAACAGCTTTTGGATCCCGGATCCTGGCAGCCCCTGGACGAACACCTGGCTCCCACGGATCCCCTGCACTTTTTCGACCAAAAGCCCTACTCCGAGCGCTTGGCCACCTACCAGGAGCGCACCCAGCTCAAGGATGCCGTCCTGACAGGGTTGGGAAGCCTGGAAGGGATCCCGGTGGCGATTGGAGTGATGGACTTTCGCTTCATGGGCGGCAGCATGGGCTCGGTGGTAGGCGAGAAGATCGCCCGCCTCACGGAACGGGCCACCTGCGATCACCTGCCCTTGATCCTCTTTTCGGCTTCGGGGGGGGCCCGCATGCAGGAAGGGATCCTCAGCCTGATGCAGATGGCCAAGACCTCAGCCGCCCTACAAAGGCACCGCGACGCCAGACAATTGTTCATCTCCGTGCTCACCCATCCCACCTATGGCGGGGTAACTGCCAGCTTTGCCATGCTGGGAGATTTGATCCTGGCCGAGCCGGGCGCGCAGGTGGGGTTTGCCGGGCCCAACGTAATCGAGCAAACCATCGGCAAGGGCAAGCTGCCAGAAGGCTTCCAAACCGCCGAGTACCTGCTGGCCCAAGGGCTCATCGACGCGATTGTGCCCCGTACTGAGCTGCGCAAGCGGCTGGCCCAGTTGCTCTCTATGCACCGTCCCCGTTTGCACATGTCCCTTCCCTCCATAGACTCGGAGGCTTTAACCCTGCAACCTATGCTGTAGGTAGATCCGCCTAAGATGCGGAATTTGTGGCCGAGGCCGGATCCCTTCCCTGCGGGGGATGGAGTTCCTGCTAAGCTCTGGGGCGGCTCTTACTTCATAGGTTTACACGGCTTCCCTCTGGCTTGTTGGGAGAGGAGCTGGGGGCGAGAGGGCAGATGTTTTTGGAGGGAGCCGCGCTGTCCCTGGGGATCTTCACAAGATTTCCTGGTGGGCGGTAGCGGATGGTGTTAAGGTGGGGCATGAGGTCTTCACCGGAAACGATGGATTTCAAGCTGCGCATCCGTACTGCTGAGACTCCACAAGGGCAAAAACTGGCGATTGTGCCGCTGGAGGGTCGTTTTGATGCCAAGGCCGCCTCAGAAGTTCGGCAATTGCTCCAGCAGGTTTTAGATTTCGGTTATCCCAATATGTTGATCGACATGTCATCGGTCACTTTTATGGACAGCTCTGGGCTGGGGGTGTTGATCTCGGCTTTGCGCAAGTGCCGTGCTGCTGGGGGCAACATTAGCCTTTGTTGCGTGCCGGAAAGTGTGGCCCTCGTCCTCAACCTCACCTCCATGGAAAAGGTACTGACCTGCTTTAGCGACCTGGAGACCGGCATTGCCAACTTTTCCAGCGCTCCCACTGCTCGTTAGGCCCGATCTTCCTTTGAGTTTCAGCCATGCCGGAAACTGGCATCGATACCTTTCAACTGCTTTACCAACACCATCGCGGCCCCAGCTTTTCCGAGCGCATGGTGGCGACGGCTCCTGGGCGCTTTAACGAGGCGTTTTGGCAGTTCTGGCAGATGCACATTGAGCCCTGTCTGCCTCCTGCACCGCGCTTGTTGGATCTGGGAACCGGGCCGGGGTTTGCTCTGGGTCAGTGGGCGCAACGCTATCCCGGAGGACACTTCATCGGGGTGGATGTGATGCCCTACATGTTGGAGCGAGCGGCGGCAGACTTGAAGGGGATCCCTGGAGTCCATTTGCTGCAGGCCGACCTGCACGACCCTCACTTGCCGCTTGCGGCCAACAGCATCGATGCAGCTCAGGCAGTGGTGGTGTTGCACGAGATGGTGCAGCCCTTGCGCTTGTTGCAGGAGGTGTTGCGTCTACTCAAGCCGGGGGGGCGATTTTTGCTGGTGGATTGGGTGCGCGCCCCGCTCAGCCTCTACTTCGATGCCGATACAGAGGCCCAACTCTTCCAGTCGGACACGCCTTTGGAAACGCTGCTGGATCAGTTTACCCACTTCTACGAGCACAATCGCTTCAGCGCCGAAGACCTGGTGTGGTTGCTGGAGAAGGTGGGTTTCGCAGTGGTGGCTCAGCAGCTCTACAACCAAAATCGCTTTGTGCGACTTGCAGCCGAAAAGCCTATCTCCTGAATGTCCAACTGCCCATAACGAGATGTTTTGGACTACGGAGTGCAGAATAGACCAATAAACAGAACAGTGTCCAAATCAATTCAGATTACTCTCGCTGTTTTCGTTCATGGCTGCAGGGATCCAATGGGCAGGCTGCGCCTGGGCAAACACCTGCACTTCAGTGCTCATTTTGCGCAGTTGGCGGGCTAACTTGATTGCCTTGTCGCGGGGAAGGGGTGGGCTCACCACCGCCGGCAGACAGCCCAATAGGGGTTTCAGGGCCGTTTTGGGCAGGCGTGCGTAGAACGATAAAGCCGAGAGGATCTCCTCTTCAAAATAGGGGTTGCGATACTCTAGGAGGCGCACCTGATACAGCTCTGGGGGAAGAGGCCGTCCTTGGGTTAAGCGAATCAGGGATTCCACCGTTCCCATCACATAGAGTTGATCGCCTTCTTTCAACAGGGTCTTGCCCTCTTTTTGCCAGATCTTGGGAAAAACACAGGGTTTCCCCGGTCGGGAGCGATGCAGCAAGATCACCAGGTCATAGTCCTGGGCCAGTTGGCGCAAGGATAGCCCCAGGTAGTGGCAATCGGCCGAGACCTCCAGCAGCGTCACCAGCAGAGTTTCCCCCTGCCAAGCCAGGGTGCCGTAGACGGATCCCACCAGTGCTGCGGTGGCAAAAGCCCGTGCCCCCAGCCCGGTAGCGCTGTAGCTGATCCCCAGGGTCTGCATGTGGCGCTGCATGCGAGCCGCCAATTCGGGATCGGTAACCCGCAAAATGGTGCGGATCCCCGGTTGCAGGCTGTGGGCCGTCAGGGCCGTCTCCAGGTTGGTGAGATCGTCAGGGGTGGTGCAGATCAGGCAGCGGCTGCCTTGAATGCGAGCCTGCTGCAGCGTGCTTGCCAGGGCATAATCCCCACGAACCACCACCGCTCCCTCCCGTTCCGCTGCCTCCAAGAGAGGGTTCTCGCTATTGGGATCCACCACCACCACCTCGTAGCCCATCTGCCGCAACAACTGCAGCACCAAATAGCTCAGCCGCCCCAACCCTGCGATCACCACATGATCCTCTTTGGGCATACGGGCAGCCCGACCCAAGCCAAAGCGACTGCTCACCAATTTGTCGGTCACCAAGCCGTAAATCAACCCCACCAGGGCAGCCCCCACCAAGGTCATCATCACCGCCAGCACCTTCACCCCCAGCGGTGTTTCCGGCTGTTGAAAAGCCTCGATATCCCCGTAGCCCCCTGTCAGCACCACGATCGTCAGCAAAAGCCCATCGATGAGGGGTTTGCCGATCATCCTGAAGTTGATCACCCCCAGCACCAGCATGGCCCCCAAGGTGAAGGTGAGGGTGCGCACGATGGGCTTGACCTGTAGGAGTCCCTGCACTCCTCTGCGCAGCCAAGACCCAAGGGATCCCCGCCCCAACGACCTGCCTTGCCGTTGTTGTCGCTTGTCCTGCATCTGGCCGCTGGCCCAGCGCTGTGCCCGTGAGGAGCCCCGTCGCCCGTTGCGTTCCAACAGTTGCAGGTAGGCTCTGGGATCGCAAATGACCAAAACGCGATCCCCCTCCAGCAGCTCTGCCTCGTGGTCAAAGTCGTCGAAAACTCGCTGTTTGGAAAAGTTAGAAAGCCCATCCACCGGGTAATGAAACAGCACCCGCGCCCCAAAAGTTTCCTCCAGCTCCGAGAGGGGCATATGCAGCAGGCGGGAGTTGTATCCGATGGTCAGCTCTACCACGTTCCAGAGGGTGGTCTCTCGGTCTGAGACAAAGTAAGCCGGATCTGCCAGCTCTGGCGGAAGCGTGGCCGGCTGGGCTTCCAGCTGGGGCAGCTCAAAGTAGCCAACAAATTCGTCGGAAACAGCCTTAAGGGCAAAAGCCGGGGCAGCCAAAGCCGCCACCGATAGGGAAAAATGCTGCGGCAAAGCCGAGTCGAGATAGCGGGCAAGGCTGTGGTTGAACAGACGGGAGACGACACGCACCTGTGGATTGAGATCTCGAATCAGCAAAGCCAGCTCGAAATTGGCTTGGTCGCTGTCCTCCAGGAGCAGCGCCACCCTAATCCGCTCGATCCCAGCCCGCTGCAACACCCCCGGCTGGCGGGGATCCGCCTGTAGGTATTGCCACTGCTCTTCCAAATGAGGGGGCAGATCGGGAGCAACTACTACAGCGCGATGTCCAAAAGCTTCTAGGGCTTGGAGAGTGAGCTCCACCAAATCGTTGTAGCCGCAGACCAGGATAGAGACACCTGGATCCCTGCTATTCTCTTGCACCTGCGCCTGAGGTAGTCCAGAAAGGGAGCTCACCATAGCTCTGTCATTTACCCTGCTCCCGTTATACCCGAAGCCCTTCCAGCTTTTGCGGGTGTTGTCAATACTGCTCCGCGGGGCTCCGGCCACAGACCGATTGCTCAACAAGATCGGCAAGATCGGCTGGGTCGCCGGCCATCTCGAGTGCTGTCGAGAACAGGGGGAAGTTGGCCAGTTCCATCCCAAAGGGTGAGAGATGAGAAAAACTTCTAAGAGCTTGACCCGGTACTTGAGATCCTCTATCATTGCCCCAAGGCGAGGTTCTTGAATAAAAGTCTCAATAAAGCTGGCCTAAGATGAGGGTCAACAGAGTGAGATTTGCGGGAACCGCCTTTGTCCTTTGGGCGTAGCTTTCAGGTTTTTTCTCAGAGAGAGGCATGGCCAGCTTGGCCGGTGGAGCTGTGTCTCTTGAGATGTTTTTGAACTTAGGAGTTGGGTATGCGCTTATCGCGACGGCAATTTGTCAGTGGAGCCACGCTAGGTTCTGCGGCTCTGGCAGCAGGGTCTCTTCTGCGTCCGGCCCATGGCGCCAATCGGGAAGTGAACCTCTACACCTCGCGGCACTACGGCACAGACGAGAAATTGTACGAACTTTTCCAGCAGAAAACGGGCATTACCGTGAATTGGGTGCAGGGCAACGCCGATGAGATCGTCCAGCGCATCCGCAGCGAGGGATCCAACAGCCCCGCCGACATCTTCATGACGGTGGATGTTGCCCGGTTGTGGCGGGCTCAGAACGAGGGCCTGTTTCAACCCATCCAGTCGGAGACGCTCTCCAAAAATATTCCCGAGTCTCTGCGGGATCCAGAGGGGTACTGGTTTGGCCTCACCAAGCGGGCGCGGGTGATCATGTACAACAAAGACAAGGTGGATCCCAAGGAGTTGTCCACCTATGAGGACTTGGCAAACCCCAAATGGCGGGGCAAGGTGCTCACCCGCTCCTCCAGCAACGTTTACAGCCAATCCTTGACGGCTTCGATCATCTTGGCCCACGGGATCCCGGAAACAGAGCAATGGGCACGGGGTTTAGTAGCCAATTTTGCTCGTCCGCCGGAAGGGGGAGACACGGATCAGATCAAGGCCGTGGCCGCCGGAGTGGGAGATGTGGCTCTGGCCAACACCTACTATTTGCCCCGTTTGATCAAATCCGACAATCCAGAAGAGCGCGCCGTAGCCGAGAAAATCGGCGTCTTCTTCCCCAACCAGCAGGATCGTGGCACCCACGTCAACATCAGCGGGGCCGGCATTCTGAAAACAGCTCCCAACAAAGACGCGGCCATCCAATTTTTGGAGTTTCTCTCCGGGCCAGAGGCGCAGGCCATTTTTGCCCAGAGCAACAATGAGTACCCGGTACTGCCCGGGGCTGAGATCGACTCGTTGGTGGCCAGCTTTGGCACCTTTAAGGAAGATACGATCAACGCCGCCAGCATTGGCCGCGTCACCCCTGATGCCCTAAAGGTAATGGATCGGGCCGGTTGGAAGTAGATCAGGCCTCCAGGACAGGCCCTGAGTGCAGCCTTTCATTGCTTGACGCCGTGAACGTTAAGCAGCTTGACGGTTCTTGGCCAAGCGTCGACACTCTAGGACGGCGTTGCTTCCGTTCGAGGCCGCTCAGGCGTCCTGTCTTTCTTTTTCAAAAGCTTCTGGAGGTTTGCCAAATGAAACAACTGCGAACAGCAGGCTTGTTCTTGCTCCTGCTTTCTTTAACTTCTTTCTACACCAATAGCCCGGCAAAGGCAATTGAAAACCTTCCCGAAAAGGCTCCTGTTCCAAAGCGGGATCTGCTCTTGAACACAGAAAACAAAGAAGAAGTATTTGACATTATGTCGATCCCCAATTATCCCCACGACAAGCCCGAGGGGTTGGCCATTCTCAACTCAACTACCCTAGCGATAGTTAACGACGACGACTTTGGCATCGTCTCGGAAAAGGGCGCGGTTCAAGAAAAAACTATGCCTTACCTTGGTAACAAGCAAGACGAGAACATCGTTTATTTCGTTAAGCTGCCCAAGAGCTTGTTTTGAGAGAAAACTTGGTTGGGGATCCCTGGAGGATCCCCTTTTCTTCCCCAGGAGTTGCTCAAGAGGTAGCTCCCGCCTGTTGAGATGGACAAAGAGATGAGGTTGAAGTTGTTGAGCAAATCTCTGCCGGGAAGTGGCTTCTTTCCTCTGAACGGCTGGGCGCTTCTGACTCTGACCCTCAGCGGTCTCATTCTCGTTCCTGTCCTTACGGTGTTGCTCAGCCTTTTTGCGGACGAGCGGCAGGTTTGGGAGCACCTGGCCGATACGGTCTTGGGGCTTTATGTGCGCAATAGCCTGGTGATGATGGCAGGGGTGGCGGCGGGGGTCATCCTGGTGGGCAGTGGCACTGCCTGGCTGGTGACCATGTGTCAGTTTTGGGGGCGGGCCTGGCTGGAGTGGATGTTGGTGCTGCCCCTGGCGGCCCCCACCTATGTGTTGGCCTACGCCTACACCGATTTTTTGCAGGTAACCGGCGGTTTCCAGATCTGGCTGCGGCGGGTAACAGGTTGGGGGATCGGCGACTACTGGTTCCTTAACATTCGCTCGTTGTGGGGGGCGATCCTGCTGCTGATCCTCACCCTCTATCCCTATGTTTACCTCTCGGCCCGGCTGGCCTTTCAGGAACAGTCGGTAGCCTGTTTGGAGGTGAGTCGCTCCCTGGGTTATGGGCCTTGGGCCAGCTTTTTCAAGGTGGCTTTGCCGCTGGCCCGACCGGGGATCGTGGCCGGCTGTCTGCTGGCCTTGATGGAAACCCTCAACGATTTCGGCACCGTCAGCTATTTCGGGGTAGATACCTTTACAACCGGCATCTACCGCACCTGGACGGCCCTGGGCAATCCGGTGGCGGCGGCTCAGCTTTCGGCGCTGCTGTTGCTGCTGGTGTTGCTGCTGATAACGATGGAGCAGGTCTCCCGCCGGCGGGCGCGCTACTATCGCCAAGGGTTCAAACCCACCCCAACCCGTTACCGCCTACAAGGGATCCGGGCGGTGGGGGCTTGGCTAGCCTGTGGGATCCCGATTGGGCTGGGCTTCGTCGTGCCGGCCTTGATCCTGCTCCACATGACCCTGCGGCAGGGGGAGTTGGGTCGCCGCTTTTGGAGCTACGCCCAGAACAGCTTTTGGCTATCCACCATCACGGCTATCATTGCTGTTTCCGTGTCGGTGGTGGTGCTTTACGGGCTGCGCATGCAGGGGCTAGGACGGGCGGGATCCCCGTGGGGCCTGCGGCTGGCAGTGCAGTTGTCTTCTCTGGGCTATGCGCTGCCTGGGGTGGTGATTGCAGTGGGGGTTCTGATTCCCCTAGGGTGGTTGGATCAACTGCTGAGCTACCTGCGGCAGGTGGTGCTGCAACAGCCACCTGGCCTGGTGATCAGTGGCACCCTCACGGCTTTGGTGTTCGGCTATCTGGTGCGGTTTTTGGCCGTTTCTTTGGCCACCGTTGAGGCCACGCTGCTGCGCATTCCCCCCAGTTTGGATGAAGCGGCCCGCAGCCTGGGGCAGGGATCCCTGGGCACCCTGTGGCGGGTGCATTTGCCCTTGATGAGCGGTGGCCTCTTGGGGGCCATGCTGCTGGTATTTGTGGATGTGATGAAGGAGCTGCCGGCCACGATGGTGCTGCGGCCCTTCAACTTCGACACCTTGGCGGTGCAAACCTACCGCTTGGCAGCCGATGAGCGTCTCGCGGAGGCAGGGGCACCGGCTTTGGCCATTGTCTTAGTGGGGATTTTGCCGGTGGTTCTGCTCAACTCCCAGATGGCGCGGCAACGCAACCTCGGCTCCTCAGGGGATCCCCTCTGAGAAGTCTACAGGGCTTCTGCTCCGGCCACCACCTCCAGGATCTCCTGAGTAATGGCCGCCTGGCGAGCTTTGTTGTAGGCAAGACCCAGCGTGCGAATGAGCTCGCTGGCATTGTCGCTGGCGTTGTTCATGGCCGTCATGCGAGCTGCCAATTCGCTGGCCGCCGCCTCCTGCAAGGCCCGTAGCAACTGGTTGTTCAGGTACAGCGGCAGCAGTGCATCCAAAATCTGCACGGGATCCTGCTCAAAGATCATGTCCTGAGGTGGGGCCGAGACCGCTGCGATGACTTTGCTGCGCTCGACAGTAAACTCTCCGCCCCGCACCAAAAGACGAAAAATTTCATCGTCTTGAGTGGCCAACCGCGACGGATCGAGGGGCAACAGGGATTGCACCACCGGACGGGAGCTGATCAAAGAGACAAAGCGGGTATAGAGCAGCTCTACCTTGTCCACCTTCTCCGACAAGAAGGCCGAGAGGAGCTGATCCCCAATCTGGGCAGCCTCAGCCGCCGTGGGGATCTGCGACAAATTCACGTAGGTCTTGGCGATGGGAGCGGAGCGCCGCTGGAAATACTGCACCGCCTTGCGGCCCACCAGGTAAAGCTGCACCTGCTGCCCTGTCTCCTGCAGCTCGCGAACTCGCTCCTCGGTGCGCTTAATCACGTTGGCGTTGTAGGCTCCGCACAAGCCCCGATCCCCGGCCACCACCAACAGCCCCACCGTCTGGATGGGCCGCTGCTTCAGCAGAGGCAAGTTGACATCTTCCAGCCGCAGCCGAGTTTGCAGCCGATAGAAAACCTGGGCCAGTCGGTCGGCAAAGGGACGGGTGGCCATCACTTGCTCTTGGGCGCGCCGCACTCGGGCTGCTGCCACCAGCCGCATGGCCTCGGTAATTTTGCGGGTGTTTTTCACCGCCTTGATGCGATCGCGGATGCGCTTGAGGTTTGCCATAACCTACTCCCTCTATTTTGGTGGTCGACAGGGATCCGGGCCAGGAGAGATCCGCGTCACCCTAGGCCGCCTTGGCCACGAAGCTCTGCTTGAACTCTGTGATGGCCGTTTTCAAGATTTCTTCTGCCTCGTCGGTGAGCTGCTTGGTGGAGAGGACGATCTCGCCGTACTTGGGATGGGTGGTGCCCAGGTAAGCCAAAAGGCCCTGTTTGAAGCTGGAGACCTTCTCCACCGGAATGTCATCCAAATAGCCTCGTGTTCCCGCATAGATAATGGCCACCTGCTGATCCAGAGACAGGGGAGAGTACTGTGGCTGCTTCAGCAACTCCTGCAGCCGTTGGCCGCGGGCCAGTTGCTTTTGGGTAGCCTCATCCAGGTCAGAGGCAAATTGGGCAAAGGCCTCCAGATCGCGGTATTGCGCCAGTTCCACCTTGATGGAGCCAGCCACCTTTTTCATCGCCTTGGTCTGAGCTGCCGAGCCGACGCGGCTGACGGAAATCCCGACGTTGATGGCCGGGCGGATGCCAGCGTTGAACAGATCCGATTCCAAGAAGATCTGCCCATCGGTGATGGAGATAACATTGGTGGGAATGTAGGCCGACACGTCATTGGCCTGGGTTTCCACGATCGGCAGTGCCGTCATGGATCCCTCTCCCAGTTGGCTGCTCAGCTTGGCGGCTCGCTCCAATAGCCGCGAGTGCAGGTAGAACACATCCCCAGGATAGGCTTCTCGACCGGGTGGACGGCGCAGCAGCAGCGACATTTGCCGATAGGCCACCGCCTGCTTGGAGAGATCGTCATAGACCACCAGGGTGTGTTTGCCCTGGTACATGAAGTATTCGGCAATGGTGGCACCACAATAGGGGGCCAGCCACTGCAACGGAGCCGGGCTATCGGCGCCGGCAGCCACCACAATGCTGTAGTCCATAGCCCCTCGCTCGGTCAGGATGCCCACCACCTGGGCGATGGTGCTCTGCTTCTGACCAATGGCCACGTAAATGCAGATCACATCCTGCCCTTTTTGGTTCAGGATTGTGTCCACAGCAACGGTGGTCTTGCCGGTTTGGCGGTCGCCGATGATCAGTTCCCGCTGCCCCCGCCCGATGGGGATCAGGGCATCGATGGCGGTAATGCCGGTTTGCAGGGGCTCGTACACAGAGCGGCGATCGACAATGCCAGGTGCCGGAGATTCGATCAGGCGAGACTCCGTACACTGGATCGGGCCTTTGCCGTCGAGGGGGTTGCACAGGGGATCCACCACGCGGCCCAAGAGGGCTTCCCCCACCGGGATGCTGGCAATCTTGCCCGTGGATTTGACGGTGGATCCCTCTTGGATATTCCGCCCGGAGCCGATCAGCACGGCACCGATGTTGTCTTCTTCCAGGTTGAGGGCAATACCGGTGGTGCCATCCTCAAATTCCAGCAGCTCGCTGGCCATCACCTTATCCAAACCGTAGATGCGGGCGATGCCATCCCCCACCTGCAGAACTGTCCCCACATTGGAGACCTGCATCTCCTGGTTGTACTGCTCGATCTGCTGTTTGATGATGGTGCTGATCTCGTCTGGGCGAATGGTAGGCATAGCAGTCCTCTCAAGGTAACGGGAAGGGATCCTCAAAAAACAACTTAGGCCAACTGCAAGGCCAGCCGGCGCAACTGTCCACGCAAGCTGAGGTCGATCACCTGGGATCCAATCTTGATGACCACCCCTCCCAGCAGCTCCGGATCCTGAGTGGCTTGCAACTCCACACCGCTGGCCTGGGTGAAGTCCATCACCCGCTCGCGAATTGACTGCTGCTGAGCTTCCGTCAAGGGTATCGCCGTCGTCACCTCGGCCAGGACGATGTTCTGGAGCTTCCGCTGCAGATCCAAAAAGCGCCGGCAAACAGTCCCGAGAAACATGATACGGCGGCGGTCGGTCAACAACTTCAGCGCATTCAGCAGCAGAGGGTGGATCTGCTCGGCAAATACTTGCTGCAGCAGGTTCTTTTTGGCCTCGGCCTTGATCACCGGGTTGGCGAGAAACTGGCCCAGCTCCGGCGTAGCCCGCAAAACCTCGGCAATAAAGCGCATATCGGCGGCAAAAGTGTCCAGCAATCCCTGGCCTGACCCAAGAGCAATGAGAGCCTCGGCATAGGGATCCACCACCTTCTCGGCCATTGTGCTGCTGATCATACCTTTCTCCTCCTTGAGAGTTAGCGGGCAATCATTTGGATCCCTCTCTCGATCAGGCTGCGGTGGGTCTCTTCGTTGAGGTGCTGCGGCAACTCCTGCTCCACCTTGCTCAGGGCTTGGCGAACGATCTGCCGACGCAACTCCTGAAAAACCCGCTCCTGCTCGCTGGACAACTCTTTCTCAGCATTGGCCCGCAGCCGCTCCACTTCCCGCTCCGCCTGCTCCAACAACTCTTGCCGACGGGCTTCGGCGTTGGCTTCCGCCTGCTTGCGGATACGTTCAGCCTCCTGCTGAGCCTGGGCCAGCTTTTGCTGCTCCTCCGCCAGCCTCTCGATGGCTTCCCGCTTGCGCTGCTCCGCCTGCCGCAGTTCTTCTAGGATCCCCTCCCGCCGCTTGGCCAGGGCTTCTCCCACCACTTTGCGACCCAAGATAAACAGCAAGGTGAGAATGATCGCGATGTTGATCAGGTTGCTCTCGAGAATCTTGGCCAAGAGATCCCCCTCTCCTGCCTTGGCTTCTGGGAGTAGCTCCGTGGTCTCGGCCACAGCCAAGATCCAACCGGCCACCCAACTCCACACAGGCATCGCAAGCTCCTCCAAAATTACTTCCAACCAGCGATCTAACGAGCACTGCCCAACAGTTTCTGGGTAATCTGGGCGGCAATGGCATCCACCTGCTGCTGCAGCTGTTCGAGGGCTGCCTGCTTCTCTTGCTCGACCTGTAGCCGCGCCGCCTCCAGCTTCTGCTGGATCTCTGCCTGCACAGCAGCCAGTTTCTCGGAACGAATGCGAGCAGCACTGGCCTCCGCTTCGGCGATCACCTGCTGGGCTTGCAAGCGGGCCTGGCTGATCTCAGACTCATACTGTCGGGTCAACGACACCGCCTTGTCCAACCGCTCTTGGGCTTCCGCTTGAGTGGTGCGGATGTAGTCGCTGCGGCTGTCGATAGCCCGCGTAACCGGCTCATAGAAGAGGGAGTTGAGCACTGCCACCAACAGCAAAAACTGAATGGCAATCAGGGGCAGGGTGGCATCCAGATCGAAAAGACCACCTTTTTCGGCCGCTTCAACAGCCAATAGAGTTTGGAAGAGCATGGGTGTTATGACCCCAACAGAAACTTAGGTCTACCGTCAGGCCGGGTTGGGGGGCGGATATGGCTCACCTCGGCCATCGCTGCGGCCCGCCCCCGTAGGACACTAGGCGAAGGGGTTGGCAAACAAGAGCACCAAAGCCACCACCAAGCCGTAGATGGTCAGAGCTTCCATGAAGGCCAGGCTAACCAGCAGGTTGCCGCGGATCTTGTCTTCCGCCTCCGGTTGGCGGGCCACCCCTTCCATCGCAGCAGCAGCGGCGTTCCCCTGTCCGATCCCAGGACCCAGGGATCCCAGACCAATGGCCAGAGCAGCAGCCAGAACAGAAGCAGCAGAGGTTAACGGATCCATAGTGAGATGCTCCTTGGTGATTGACACAACAACAACGTCTCTTGAGCTTCAGAGGTGATCGGGTCTGGTACACTACAGCCTCAAATCACTCCCTTGTCGGCGGCTTTCAGAACCAATCTGTCAGCCCCAACAAACCTTACCAAAAGAAGGGATCCCTTGCGCTGGCCCACTTGAGATGATCCTCCGTGAAAAGGCCAAGGTGATCGGCCAAACAGCGGGCTCAATCGTGGTGATCCCCTCCTCCATGACCTTCCAGCGCCTCTCCAATGTAAGCTGCCGAGAGGGTTGAGAAGATCAAAGCCTGAATCGCCCCCGTAAACAGAAACAAAATCATCACCGGCACGGGGATAAACAAGGGCACCAGCAACACCAACACCGCAATCACCAGCTCTTCTGCCAGGATGTTGCCGAATAGACGGAAACTCAGGGAAAGGGGCTTGGTGAAATCTTCTAAAACGTTGATGGGCAGCAGAATCGGGGTAGGCTCGATGTACTTTTTGAAGTAAGACAGCCCCCGCTTGCTGATGCCGGCCACGAAATACATGATGCTGGTGAGCAGCGCCAACCCAGCAGTGGTGTTGATGTCGTTGGTGGGGGAAGCCAACTCCCCTTCCGGCAGGGGAATTAACTTCCAGGGGAAGAGGTTGCCCATCCAGTTGGAGACGAAGATGAACAGGAACAAGGTGCCGACATAGGGTACCCAGGGCCGGAAGTTTTTCTCGCCAATCTGGGCACGGGCAATGCTCTGCACAAATTCCAGGGCATACTCGACAAAGTTTTGCAGACCAGCCGGCTCCCGCTGCAGTTGACGGGTGCCCAAGATAACCACCGTCAAGATCAGGGCAATGGCGATCCAGCTGGCGATCAAAACCTGCCCGTGAACCGTGAATTTGCCCAGGTGCCAGTAAAGGTGATGGCCGACCTCGAGTTCTGCCAAAAGAGGAGGAGAGGAGAAGGACAGGTTCATGGGCATCACACAGAAGAAGATGAACGGGTCAAGGTCTGGACAAGATGAATGAGCAGGGTGACCTTGTAGGTCATGAACCCCAGGAAAATGGGCAATATCTGTAAAGACTTCACCTGAGTGGCTAAAACGATCAGCCCGACAAACAGAGCCAAACGCGTCACCCCCAAACGGTTGCGGCTTTTGCCCAGCTCCGCTACGCCGCGGCCCAGCATGCGCAGATAAACCACGCCAACAACCGCCCCCAGCAAGTAGTTGGCAGCTACCCCCAGAGAGTAAACCAGGGCCACTCCCACGGCAATGGCCAGACTTACCCCCAAGGTAACCAGCACCAGCCACAGCTGCAGCGCTTCATAGCTCCCGCTGCCAGCAACTGCTGCCCCCCTAGCTCCACCCTTCACCTTCCTCGCCAAATCGGGCTTCCCCAGGGCAAGGGGTGGCTCTGACGCAACTGGATCCCCTGTCTCTTCCTCCCGCTTCGGAGAAGGAGGTGCATTCTCCAAGGGAGGCAGTGGTCTGGGCTTCCACTGGGTCGCCTTCCAACGGGTAGAACTGTGAGAGAGGAGTCTGGAAGAACGGGCCATGGTTTCGAGGTCATGCCTCTCAAGGTTTGACCTTAACCCAAGATAACACGATTAAGTAACAATACTTAATGAGATTAAGTTGGGCCAAGGTCTGAAGGAGACTCCGCTGGTCGCTCAGACAGGCAGCTGGCCTTCCGAACGACAGGGATACTCCTCTGAGGAGCTAGCTAAGAATCTACCACTTTCGGGGATCGGTAGCGGCAAAATGGAAAACTTTCTGAAAGCTGTCTGGTGTAAAGTTTTGCTGGGGATGGTCAGCAGGCGTTAACATTCCGTAACTCTCTGTGTCCCGTCCTGGATCCCCCAGGTTTCATATACTAATAAGGGGCAGGAGTGGCAGAGGGTGAGGATGACTCCCCAGAGTTGGCTGGTGGATGCAATCTGGCTGGACTACCGCTTGGCAGTGGCGCTGACGGTGGTGATGCCATTGCTGCTGCTGATTTGGGCTTTTGCGGTGGGGTTGCGGCCCTTGATTCAGCTATTGATCGTTTATTGGCGGGTATCGAGCCTCTTGGCGGTGACGGTGTACCTGATGATTGGGGGCCTGCCCGTCAGCTTTCTCAGTGGAGCAATGGCGCGGCTGTTGATCTTGGTTTGTCTTTGGTTTTGGCGGGACTGGAGTGCTGCTCTCGAGCAGTCGAGAACCTGGGCGGCGCGAGCCTTTTTGCTCTGGCGGTGGGGCCTGACTGGTTATATGGGGGCCGGGATCCTCTTTTCGGGGGCCTTTGTGCCCTGTGCTTTCCGCACTTCTCTGCCAGAGGAGTGCCGGGCTTGGTTTGGGCCACCGCTGGGGTTTCGGGAGATCTTCCATCCCAATGTATCGCCGGAGCTGCTGGGGAGCGTGGGGGCCTGGGGGCTGGTGGCCTACCTGCTCTACAGCCTCTACTTTGTCTGGCGGCTGCGACCCGGAACTGATAAGGGGGAACTGGAAGCATGAGGGCCCTGCCTTGGCCCTTGGCCTTGGAGCGCTATAGCCAAGACCACCCGCAAGAGGTGCTGCGGGTGGAGGTGGAAAGCGAGGGAGAGTCTGATCTGGTGCTGATCTACCGCGGCTACAGCAGCTCCTTGCGCCGACCCACTCCCCCCGATCCCGAAGCGGCGGTGATCCCTCCCCAGGCCCGCTTTTTGCAGTTGGAGCGCTTGGCTGCCCCCTATCACCCCGATCGCTCACGGGTTCTGGCTGTCTATCGCAACTGGGGAGAGCTAACAGCATGGCTGGCCCAAGAAGGGATCCCAGTGACGGAGTAAGGGATCCCTGGCACCTACCGCCCCACAGGACTGGGTTGCCGCTGGAGAATGGTATATTCTGCCGGCTGCAAAAGCGAGCGTCCTGTCATTTCGGGGGGCTGAGGCAGGCCCAAGATCTCCAGCAGGGTGGGGGCCACATCAGCCAAAGTGCCGTTGGAGCGCAACTTGACATCGCCGCCACAGCCGGGGATTTTACGCCTTTCCCCCTCCACCAGAATGCAGGGAACGGGGTTGGTGGTGTGGGCCGTCCAGGGGTTGCCGTTCTCATCCCACATCAGCTCTGCATTGCCATGATCCGCCAGGATCAAAGTAGTGCCTCCCGCATCTACCACTGCCGCCAGCAGCCGGCCCAAACAGCGATCCACCGTTTCCAGGGCGCGGATGGTGGCTTCGTAGTTGCCAGTGTGACCTACCATGTCGGGGTTGGCATAGTTGAGCACCACCAGGCTGTATTCGCGGCGGGCGATGGCCTCTATCGCCTTGTCGGTCACTTCCACTGCCGACATCTCCGGCGCCTGGTCGTAGGTGGTCACCAGCGGGCTTTGCACCAGGATGCGATCTTCGCCGGGGAAGGGCTGCTCGATGCCGCCGTTGAAGAAGTAGGTGACATGGGCGTATTTTTCCGTCTCGGCAATGCGCAATTGCTTGAGGCCGGCCTCGCTCACCACTTGGCCCAGCAGGTGATTCAGGTTCTGGGGCTTGAACAGCACCTGCACCGGCAGATCCGCCTCGTACTGAGTCATGGTGATGAAGGTGAGAGCCGGCAGCAAGGGGCGTTGAAAACCCGAAAAGTCTGGGCAGACAAAGGCTTGGGTAAGTTGGCGGGCGCGATCTGGGCGGAAGTTGAAGAAAAGCACCGCATCTCCCGGCTGCACAGCCCCCGGAGCCAGGCGGGTGGGCGGGATGAACTCGTCTGTGAGATCCTGGGCATAGAAAGCTTCCATCACCTCCGCGGCGCTTTGTCCACGGCCAGGGCCGTCTTGGGTCATGATCTCGTAGGCCTTTTGGGTGCGCTCCCAACGGCGATCCCGATCCATGGCGTAGTAGCGTCCGCTCAGGGTGGCGATGACGCCATTGCCCAGCCATTGCAGCTCTTTTTCCAGGGCGGCCAGAACCCTGGCACCATCGCGGGGCAAGGTGTCGCGGCCATCGGTGATGGCGTGGACATAGGCCGGAATCTCAGCCTGGGCCGCCAGCTTGAGCAACCCATAGAGATGGTCGATGTGGGAGTGAACCCCCCCCTCGGAGCAAAGGCCAACGAAGTGAAAACGGCCCCCTCGCTCTCTGAGCTGGCGACAAACTTGCATCAACAAGGGATCCTGGAAGAGGGATCCTGTCTCTATCGCGTCGCTGATGCGCACCAATTCCTGCGGCACCACCCGCCCTGCCCCCAAGGTCAGGTGCCCAACTTCAGAGTTGCCCATCTGTCCTGCCGGCAGGCCCACGGCCCGACCCGAAGCTTGCAGCAGGGTGTGGGGATAGGCAGCCCAAAGGCTATCCAGGACAGGGGTTTCCGCAGCCAGCACCGCGTTGCCATCGAGAGCATCCCGATAACCCCAGCCATCCAGGATCACCAAAACCACAGGTGCTACCGATTGCGAATCCATGAAATGGCCTCTCGTTTTATTTAAGACATAATACCAGCCCAGGCAACACGATACCGGATCTTACATTTGCGCTCAAGATTTCAGTATTATCAATCTTCTTTTGAGAGGATAAGGAAGTGCCTGCACAGGCAGGATGGAGTCTTTAGAGCCAACTCCTATGGACAACTGTGCTGCGGTCAAGAGTATTTCTGCGGATGAAATTGCAGATGGGATCCTCAGGGGCTGGGCTGCAACCGTTTGCGCAGAGACTCCGAGCGCCGCTTAGCAATGGCATTTCGGGGATCCAACTTCAGGGCAGTTTCGTAAGCTTCCAAGCTTGGGCCATAGAGATTTTTCTTCTCATAGGCATGGGCCAGATTGTTCCAAGCAGTTACATAACCGGGATCCGCAGCCACGGCATCCTTGTAGTAGCGGATGGCCAAGTCGTACTGCCCCTGGCTGAAGTAGGCAAAACCGAGGGCGTTGCAGACGGGGGGAATGTTCTCCCCAGCCACTTCTAGGGCTTTTTTAAGCTGGGCAACCGCCTGGTCGTAGAGGCCCTTTTGCAAATAGACGCTGCCCAACTCGTAGTGCTCCTGCGGGGATCCCTTGCCTTTGCTCAGGCGGGGCTGCAGCTCACGGATGACCTTTTCCTGGGCCCGTACCCGCAGCACCTCCCGCAGGACAAAGAAGCCCGCCACGCCGAGGATACTGGCCAGAGCCACCAAATACAGGAGGGGAACGTTAACGCCCATTTTGCTTGATCCACTTGCCTGTGATGGGTCTTGCCGGCGTCACGCCTGGAGGTGAGCCTCGATAAACCAAAGATCTTTGTCAATCTGGCGCGAGATCTCGGTGAACAGGTCTGCTGTGTCGGCATCCCCCAGTTCGGTGGTGCGGTCAATGTTGCGGCGGACGGAAGCTGCATATTGAGCGTAGCGGGCTGCCAAAGCCTGCAGGTGATCCCGACCCTCTTCAGCGGCCAGATCGTACTCCGGCAAGGTGGAGGTTTGGGCAACGATGCGAGCCGTGCCGCGGGCGATGCCCCCCAGCGCCGTAACCCGTTCCGCCAGCATGTCCACGTAGTTTTCCAGGGTGCTGGCAAAAGTGTCGAACATCTCGTGCAAGGCGATGAAGTGCATGCCTTTAACGTTCCAGTGGGCCTGTTTCACCTGCGTCTTCAGATCCAACGTGTCTGCCAAGGACTGGTTGAGCAGCTCCACCAGTTGCGCGCGAGCCTCTGCTGGCAAATCGATCTGGGTGGGGTAGAGACGGGTTTTCTCGGCGGTAACCATGCCTAATCTCCTAATTGTGTTTCCATTATCGGGGATCCGCTTCGGCTTCCCAACTGAGCCCATAGTAACACAAACTCAGAATGAGTATGAGTTAGGAGGAGTCTATAGAGTTACTTACCGATGCAGAAGCGGCTGAAAATCTGATCCAGCACTGATTCCGAGATCTCCTCGCCAGTGATCTGGCCAAGGGCATGCAGGGCGCCCCGTAGGTCGATGCTCCAAAAGTCCAGGGGGAGCTGAGCTTGGATGGCCTGCCCCACCTGTTCCAGGCTGGCTTGGGCTTGTTGGAGGGCAGCGGCCTGCCGCTGGTTCAGGCTTATCTCCAGATTGGGCTGGGGACGTCCCTGGGTGACGAGCTGCTCCAGGGCTCTTTCCAGCTCCGGGATCCCTTTCCCTTGGGCGGCAACCGTGGGGACGCGGTGGGCAATCTCGGGGGGGAGAGGGATCCCCTCTGGCGGGGCGAGGTCGGTTTTGTTGATCACCAGGATGAGGGGGCGATGGCGGATCGACTCGTAGATGGCGGCGTCGGCAGCCGTCCAGCCCGCTTGGGCGTCGATGACCAGCACCAGCACATCGGCAGCCTGGGCTAGGCGTTGGGAGCGCTCCACCCCCAGCCGTTCCACCGGATCTTCGGTGGCGCGGATGCCGGCAGTGTCCAGCAGTTGAACGGGGATCCCTTTTACCACCAGGTGGGATTCCACCACGTCGCGGGTGGTGCCGGGCAGATCGGTGACGATGGCCCGATCCTGTCCTGACCAAGCATTGAGCAGGCTGGACTTGCCCACATTGGGCCTCCCGACGATGGCCACCTTCACCCCGGTGCGCAGCAGTTGTCCCCGTTCTGCCGTGGCCAGCAGAGCTTGGATCTGGGTTTGTATAGCTTGGAGCCGGGCCTGCCAAGCAGCAACGTCCAAGGGGGGCAGATCCTCTTCAAAGTCGATGCGAGCCTCAATTTCTGCCAATAAACCCAGCAGCTCCTGGCGCAGGGCGCGAATGGATCCCCCTAACTTACCCTGCAAGCCTGCTAGGGCCATCCGGGCCGCCTGAGGGGAGCGGGCCGCCACCAGATCGGCCACACTCTCGGCCTGGGTGAGGTCAATGCGGCCATTCAGAAAAGCGCGCAGGCTAAACTCCCCCGGCTGAGCCAGCCGCGCCCCCTGCCGCAGGCATTGTTGCAACGTGGCCTGAACCACCATGATGCCACCGTGGCAATGCAGCTCTGCCACATCTTCGCGGGTGTAAGAACGGGGGGCCTGCATCCAAACAGCCAGCGCTTCGTCTAGGATTTGGCCTTTCTCGTCGCGGATCCAGCCGTAGAGGAGCCGATGGCTCTCCCAGACTGCGCTGCGGCGGGCAGGGGTAAAGATGGCTTGGACAATGGGAAGGGCTCGTGACCCGGAAAGGCGCACAATCCCCACGCTGCCCTGTTCAGGCACCACCGCAGTGGCAATGGCAGCGATCGTATCGGCCAGGGGCGCAGTCGGATCCATCCCAAATAGAGCCCTGAGGGAGTTCGAGCAGCCGTTGGATTACAGCTCGGCATCCACTGGATTACAAATCGACATTCAAGTTAAAAAGCCACGCCCTCAGGCTGAGGGCAAGGTAGCCTGACAGTGGAAACAACGCTCCTCCCGGATTCTTTATGAAGCCGCTACGCACGTTTAAGGTCACTCCCTACCTGCCTACTCCGCTGGAAAGTCTGCGCTTGTTGGCTTACAACCTGCATTTTAGTTGGAACGTAGAAACCCGCAGCCTATTCCGGCGCATGGATCCCGATCTGTGGGATGCCTGTGCCCACAACCCGGTGGCTCTTCTGGGTCGGATTCGGCAGGAACGGCTGGATGAGTTGGCGGAGGATCCCGGCTTTTTGGCCCAGTTGGAACGGGCCAGCCAACAACTGCAGAGCTACCTGCAGGAGGACACTTGGTATCGCAAGTATCGTTCGGCCCAAGCGGTGGAAGGGGAGTGCTACGCCTATTTTTCGGCAGAGTTTGGTTTGGCGGATTGTCTACCCCTCTACTCAGGCGGCTTGGGGGTTTTGGCCGGGGATCACCTCAAGGCGGCCAGCGACCTGGGCTTGCCCCTGGTGGGTGTGGGCTTGCTCTACCAAAAGGGGTATTTCCGCCAGTACCTCAACCCCGACGGCTGGCAGCAGGAACGCTACCCAGTTAACGATTTCTTTAACATGCCCCTGGAGCTGCAGAGAGATGCGGAGGGCCGCGAAATTCGCATTGAGGTGGATTATCCCAACCGCAAGGTGTTCGCCCGCATTTGGAAGGTGACGGTGGGGAGGGTGCCCCTCTATCTTCTGGACACCAACATCGAGCCCAACAGCCAGTACGACCAAGACATCACCGATGAGCTGTACGGTGGCGACCAAGATCTGCGCATCCACCAGGAGATCATGCTGGGGATCGGCGGCGTGCGGGCTTTGCGCGCCCTTGGCATCCATCCCACCGTCTACCACATGAACGAAGGGCACTCGGCCTTTTTGGCAGTAGAGCGGATTCGCCTGTTGATGGTGGAGCAGGGGCTGAGCTTTGAAGAGGCCTGGCAGGTGGCCAAGTCCAGCCAGATGTTTACCACCCACACGCCGGTACCTGCCGGGATTGACTTGTTCCCGCCCGACAAGATCGATTACTACCTCGGCTTCTACTACAGCCAGATGGGCCTGAGCCGGGAGCGCTTTTTGGCTTTGGGACGGGAAAATACCGGCGACTTCCAATCTCCCTTCAGCATGGCAGTGCTGGCCATCAACATGGCCTCTTTTGTGAACGGTGTGAGCAAGCTGCATGGGGCGGTTTCCCGCAAGATGTTCAGCCGGCTGTGGCCTGGGATCCCGCTGGAAGAAGTGCCGATTACTTCCATCACCAACGGGGTACATGTCCGCACCTGGGTGGGGGAGGAGAACCAAGCCCTCTACGACCGCTACCTGGGGCCGGATTGGGCAGAGGCTCCTCCTTCGGATCCCCTCTGGCAAAAGGTGGATCGGATTCCGGATGGGGAATTGTGGCGGGCCCACGAGCGCAGCCGCTCCCGCCTGATTAACTTTACCCGCGAGCGCTTGATGGAACAGCTCCAGAAACGGGCTGCCTCAGCGGCTGAGATCCAACGGGCCTCTGAGGCCCTCAACCCGGAGGTGCTTACCATTGGGTTTGCCCGCCGCTTTGCCACCTACAAGCGGGCCACCCTTTTGTTCCACAACCTGGAACGGCTCAAGGCTTTGCTCAACCATCCTCAGTACCCGATGCAGTTTATCTTTGCCGGCAAGGCCCACCCCCGCGACATACCCGGCAAAGAGCTGATCCGCCAGATCGTGCAGGTGTCGCGGCAGCCGGAGTTTCGCCAGCGCTTGGTTTTCATTGAGGACTACGACATGTATGTCACCAGCTTGATGGTGGCCGGGGTGGATGTGTGGCTGAACAACCCCTTGCGCCCCCGGGAGGCCAGCGGCACCAGTGGCATGAAGGCGGCAGCCAACGGTGGACAGAACCTCAGTATTTTGGACGGCTGGTGGGACGAGGCTGACTATTACCAGACCGGCTGGCCCATTGGCCGCGGTGAGGAGTATGAGGATCGCGCCTATCAAGATGAGGTGGAGTCGAATGCCCTCTACGACCTGCTGGAACAAGAGGTTGCCCCTCTCTTCTACCAGCGCGGCAGCGATGGCCTACCCCATCAGTGGATCCAGCGCATGAAGCAGGCGATTCGCCTCAATTGCCCCCAGTTCAGCACGCAGCGCATGGTGTTGGAGTACGTCCAGCGAGCCTACATTCCTCTCAGCAACTACTTCGACCGCATGCGCCGTGACCACTTCGAGTCGGCCCGCCAATTCGTTCGTTGGCAAAACCACCTGCAGGAGCATTGGTACAACATCCAGGTTCTCAACGTCCAGATCGAAACCCCGAAGAAAGCTGCCGCTGCCGGCCTTGCCTTGGCACAGGATGACCAAGTGGTGATGGCCAGGGATCCCCTCACCGTGACGGTGGAAGTGCGGCTGGGATCCCTGCGACCTCAGGATGTGATCGTGCAAGCTTACCAGGGGCCGGTCAAGGATGATGGCCAGATTCAGAAAGGACAGGCAATCTCCCTGCGCTATGTGGAGACGGTGGAGGATCGGGCCATCTTTTCCGGCCAGATTTGCTATGAGGCCAGCGGCTTGCAAGGGTTAGCCATCCGCTTGCTGCCCTTTCACCCCGATATGCACGATCCCTATGAGCTGCGGTTGATGCTCTGGGCGTGACATACTCCCATCACTGACCCTACGGGTACAGTGTGGGCTTCTCGCTTCATCGGGGAGCCTACGCAAGAACCCTCTGCGAGCAGACACGGGATGTCCCACCGCGTAGCTGCACCAGATTCCGGCAAAGCCGTTTTGTGCAACTACTCTCATCATACACCATGTGGGGGTATCTGTATCCCGACACTGACGCTACGGGTACAGTGCGGGGCTTAGCTACCCCCACACCCCCACAAGCTAAAGGGTTGGGAGGAGCACGGGGATCCCCTTTCTACTCTTGATCCAAGTGAGCTACGGGAGCTTTTTGGGCTTGAGCTGTTCGGCGTTTTTCGCTGCCAAATCGGGCAGAATCAGAGAGAAGCTCGCGAGCAGATTAAAAAAACAGGATACGTTCGTAACAGCGGTGCAGAGCAGTATGTTCAGAGCCCACGACTCTGCCGGTTTGCGCCTTTTGATTGCGGTTGCCCTGTTGCTGGGGAGCATGGCCAGCTGGCGGCAGGATCGTCTTTTGGCAGTGATGGGCCTGGTGGGTGCAGCCGCCATCTCTGCCTTTACCCGTCCGGCCATCTTGGCCTACAACCGTGGTCGAGAACGGTGGCTGAACCGGGATTTGCTGGGGGCTATTGAACAGCTCAGCTTGGCTCTGCAACGGGATCCCTGCCTGGCCAACGCCTACATTTTGCGGGGAGAAGCCTACTTTGCCCTCGGCCAAGTTCCCCAGGCCCTGGAGGATTTCGGCCAGGCGATCCGGTTGGCCCCGCGGCGACCAGAACCCTATTTTTATCGCGGGCTGATTCGTCAATCTCAGGGGGATCTCCAGGGAGCAACGGCGGAGTTTGCTGAACTGGTGCGCCTACACCCCAACGTCCCCCACCACCTCAGCTTGGCCAACCTGCTCGTGCAACAGGGATCCCTGCCTTTGGCCCTAGCTCATCTGGATGAAGCCATTCGCTTGGATCCCACCTCAGCGCTTGCCCATTCCCAGCGGGCCCGTTTACACAGCTACCTGGGCACCTGGGAGGCGGCTTTGTCCGATTGGTCGCAGGCTATTTACTGGGATCCCAGCCCAGCCCACTACTACCAGCGGGGGGTGACCTACGCCTGTGGTGATTACTTTGACGAGGCCATTGCCGACCTCAGCCGCAGCTTAGAAAGAGAACCCCAGCAGCCCAACGTTCTCTACATCAGGGGCAACCTTCTCTATGCGCTGGGGGAGATCAAAGCTGCTTTGGACGACTACGAGCGGGCCTTTCGCCTGGAGGCGGATATGAACCGGATTGACCTCTCCGACGAGTATGGCTTGTACGGACGAGGGCTGGCCTACTGGAATATGGGAGATAAAGCAACAGCTTTTTCGGATTTGCAGGCAGCTTTGCAGGTCAGCCGCCGACATCACAACCTGGCCTTGGAGCAGCGGGTACGCCGGTCTCTGCTGCAACTGAGCGATCCCGATTCTGCCTAGCGGAATTGACGTTAACTAGCTATTCCTTAGTAGGTGCTTTGCCTGACGCTGCGACTCCACGACGCTGCCGCTGAGGCCCAGATCCTGAATCGCCTGCAGCGGCTGACAGAGTTTTCTGTTCCTGAGGCAGCGGGGGGTTGAGACCGAAGCAGTAGCCGACATTGCGCACTGTGTGGATCAAGCTGGGCTGGCGCGGATCCCGTTCCAGCTTTTTGCGCAACGAGAGGATATGGGTATCGACGGTGCGAGGGTTATCGGTGGAATCCGGCCACGCTCGCTCTAGTAGCTCTAGACGAGAGACGGGATCCCCATCCGCCTGCACCAGCACCATCAGCAGGCTAAACTCCTGAGGCGTGAGGTCGATCCCTTCCCCAGCCAAGGCGACGCGCCGTTGCACCAGGTCAATTTTGAGATCCCCGTACTGCAGAAAGGTAGGGGGGATATGACGCTGTCGCCGCCGAGCCAAGGCTAGAAGGTGGGCATCCAGCAGTTGCATACTAAAGGGCTTGGTGAGGTAATCGTCCGCTCCTGCCTCCAGGCCGGCGATAATGTCCGCTTCGGATCCCCGGTGGGAGAGTAGCAAAATCAGCAGATCGTACTGGCGATGGGCCCACCGGCACAATTGCAGCCCGCCGCGGTTGGACAGCTCCGCATCCAAAATCAGCAGGTGAATGGGCTGCTGTTGCAGCAGAGTCTTTGCTTGGCGAAGGGTCTCTGCTTCCCAAACTTGGTGTCCGGCCTGTTGCAAATGCCAACACAGCAAGCTGCGCAGATGAGGGTTGCCTTCTGCCAGCAAGATGTGCAAGGGTTGCATGGCTGTTCGGTTGGGATCCCGCCCACATCATAGTGCTCCGCACCGCTACCGCGACAGTGCTCCGCACCGCTACCGCGACAGTGCTATGCCTCCGGCACCCTACCGGGAACCGCACCGCTGTCGTTGTAGATAGCGAGTCACCTTGGACTCCGTCCCGCTAGCGCGAACGGGCAATGCTGTTCGCCTTTGGCAGCGCACGGCGTTGTAGACTGACAATCTCTACCAAGACCAAGGTGCTCCGCACTGCTGACGCGATGGCCGATTCTCTCCCCCCCATTTCCGAGCGCAAACAGGATCACCTGGACATTGTTCTGCAGCAGGATGTGGCTGCCAAAGGGATCCGCACCGGCTTTGAGCGGTTTTTCTTTGAGCACGTGGCGCTGCCGGAGCTGCTGTTGCCGGAGATCGACCTAAGCTGCGAATTCTTGGGAAAACGCCTACAGGCACCCCTGCTCATCAGCAGCATGACGGGGGGAACAGAGGCTGCCCATGAGCTAAACCGACAACTGGCCGCCGCTGCCCAACAGTTGGGTATTGCCATGGGGGTGGGATCCCAGCGGGCAGCCTTGGAACATCCAGAGCTAGCCCGGACTTACCAGGTGCGCCAAGTGGCCCCGAATATTCTGCTGCTGGCCAACCTGGGTGCCGTTCAGCTCAACTACGGCTATGGGGTGGAGCAGGCGCGACGGGCGGTGGAGATGATCGAGGCGGATGCGCTGATTCTGCACCTCAATCCTCTCCAGGAGGCGGTTCAGCCCCAAGGGGATCCCGACTGGCGTGGATTGTATGGCCGCATCGAACGGTTGGTGGCGCAGTTACCGGTGCCGGTGGTGGTGAAGGAAGTGGGCAATGGCCTCAGTGCCAAAGTAGCCCAGCAGCTGGCCGAATGCGGCGTGGCAGCCCTGGATGTGGCGGGGGCGGGCGGCACCAGTTGGAGCGAGGTGGAGGCCCATCGCCAAACAGATGCTCTCAAAAAACGCATTGCCCACAGCTTCAGGGACTGGGGGATCCCAACGGCTTTGTCCCTGCTGGAAATTCGTCGCCTGCTGCCGGACTTACCCCTGGTGGCCAGCGGTGGCATCCGCAATGGCATCGACGCGGCCAAAGCTATCCGTCTGGGAGCCGATGTGGTGGGTATGGCCGCCCCCGCTTTACACGCCGTCTCCCAAGGACAGATGCAGGCAGTGGTGGACACCTTTCGCGCCGTGATCGAGGAGCTGCGCATTGTTGCCTTTTGCACTGGATCGGCCAACTTGGCTCGGCTGCGACAAGCTACCCTGCGGCGGCAGGATACTTGGGATCCCTTGCCCTAAACTCCAAGCACTTGCCACAAAGTAAACTACCCGACCCTGACTGCTTCGCAGTACAGGGCGGGCTTTCGGTAGCCCTGCAGTTGGCAAGCC
>NZ_JANSIL010000156.1:0-15458 GCF_047462015.1 Synechococcus sp. R5-13
GATAGGCAGGATGCGATCGCTTCTTTCCTGAACCATGTTCAGGAGAGTTCAGCGTGAATGTATCAGGACGTCATTAGCGGTGCGGAGCACAATCAAGTGTCGATGGGGAAGGATAGCTCTGATAGGTTTCTTGGCAGCATTCCTCGCTCCTGCCCCTGCCATCTCTTTGCCTGCCTTCCCACCTCCTCCTGAGAAGACCTCGGCCCCAAACACCGCTTCCGAGTTCAACTGGCAGGGATCCCTCAAGTTGCTGCGGGGGGATCCCGTGGCTGCCCTGTCGGATCTGGATCGGGCGGTGCAGTTGGATCCCACCTATGCGCCGGCCTATGTGAACCGCAGCTACGTCTACAACCAGTTGCGCCAGCCCCAAGAGGCGTTGGCCGATGCGGAGCGGGCCATTCAGTTGAATGCAGGGATCCCAGAAGCCTACTTTAGCCGCGGGGTGGCCTATCTTCAGTTGGGGGATCGAGAAGCCGCCATGGCCGACTTTCGCCAGGCCTTGGCTCTCTTTTCCAAGAGCGGCAACTTTGCCAACCAGGCCATCCTGCAGCAACTGCTGCGCCAGTTGGGGGTGGAGTAGCCGCCCTTGGATTAAACCTAGGGCCACCTCGAAGTTGGGTAACCTGTCTGGTCTTTCCCCTCACTTGCGCTTAGGCGTCTGAGCGGTTGATTCTCCCAGCAACTTGTCAGAAAGCCGAGGCTCTCCCAACCACTCGGCCAGGGAAACTGCCTGAGCCTGCAGCCCAAAGACCTGACAGAACGACTCCACCAGCACCGGAGCTACGGCAGCCATCGTTACCTCCGGACAAAAGTGCACCAGGGATCCCACCGGGCGATCAGGGATCCCACAGGGCACGATGGCCTCGAAGGCAGCTATATCCGGGCAGACGTTGAGGGCAAAGCCGTGGTAAGTCACCCAGCGGGAAACCTTGATGCCGATGGCCGCCACTTTGCGCCCCTCCACCCAAACCCCTGTGAGGCCAGGGATCCGCTCCCCCCGCAGGCCAAAGTGGGCCACAGTTTCAATAAGCACCTGCTCCAGTTGGCGCAGGTACCAGTGGAGATCCAGACGGTGGTGCCTGAGGTTGAGGATCGCATAACCAACCCACTGGCCTGGCCCGTGGTAAGTGACTTCGCCGCCGCGCTCTACCCGCAGGATTTCTGGCCCTTGTCCAGAGAGGAATTCTGGGCGGGCAGCTGGGGATCCTATCTGTCCAGCCAAGCTCTTGAGGAACTTGGGATCCGCCCCTGCCCCCAGGGTGTAGACCGGCGGGTGGGTGAGCAGTAGGAGCCCATCTGGCAGCTGCGGATTGCAGATCAGGCGAGCCACCCTGGCTTGCTGCCAAGCCCAAGCGGTGCGATAGGGCACCTCTCCCGCCAGGTGAACCTCCAGAGGCGGAGATCCCAAAGAGCGCTCAAACACCTGCGAGGACATCTCAAAGACGGTTTTGCTGGAGAGCTCGCTGTGCCACCAGAAGATGACCAAAAGACCCCATCCCAGCAACGTCCACCTAGCCTACCGGCAGGTTGACCTGCGCCCGCAACCGCTCCAACAAGGCGCGAGGCTGCAACAGCCCCTCGATACGGTCAACCGGCTTCCCGTCTTTGAACAGGATGAGGGTTGGCACGGCGTAGATACCCCAGCGGGCAGCAATATTGGGGTACTTTTCTGTGTCAATCTTTACGAAAGAGATGGCGTCACCCACCTGCGGCTTCACCTGCTCCAGCACCTGGGCCATCACCTGACAGGGACCACACCAAGTGGCGTAAAAATCCACCAGGATGGGGGTTTTGGATCCCTGAATCATGTCGTCAAAGCTTTTGAATTGCTGTTTGTGCGCCATAGGAAACTCCAAGGGTGTTCTGAAAAGCCTGAGATGAAATCTATTTGTAAGCTAACTGTTTGAGATTAAAAATTGGTGTGGAGATCTCGCCGCAGCCTGCTTCGGTTTCCCGGTAGGATGGCTAGGGTTTGGGAGAAGAGCTAGAGCGTACCCGTAGTCTAGGGTGTTGTGGTGGACAAAGGGGCAGACTTTAGCAGGGCTTAAGCACTTGTCTTTTTTTGAGGAGTGGGATCCCAATGGCAACAAGCAGCAGCATGGTGAATCGTGGCGTGTTGGCCACAGTGCTGGCCGGGGTAGGACTCAGCCTATGGGGGGCTTGGCGTTGGCTGTGGGATCCCTGGGGCTGGGCTCAGGTAGTGGCCGGGTTGCTGCTGAGTTTGGGCAGCTTGCTCTACTGGCTCAAGACCCGCCCCGCTGACCAGCTGGTGGTGGAGCCCCAAGGCTGGCGCATCAGCCGCCACACCCCCGAGCACTGGGTCATTCAAGCGGAGTTTGTGGCTCGCAACCTCAACCCCCTTTTGGAAGTCACCTTGGCCCAGGTGGAGCCGCGACTGCATTTGCTCAGCGCCGGATCCCTAGAAGGCATTCACAACCGCCTACGCCTGCGCTCTCGCCATCCGGATCTTCCCCCCCGCCAAGACAACTACTGGCAGGCCTACATCATCACCCCCCAGAACCAGACTGGCCTAGAAGTCGAGATCGAGCTGAAGGGGGAAGGGCTGGCCCATTTGCGCTCTGCCTGGCTGGAGTTGGACTACATCCAGTACGGGCGGCAGCGGCGCACCCTCAAGACCAGCCATCTCATCCTGCCGTTGCAGGAGGTGGAGCCCTTGCCAGAGCTGAACTGGCAGAAGCAGGGATCCCTCCTTTGGGCCGCCGTTCCCACCCATCTGCTGACCCCCAGCGATGACTTGGCCGAGGTGCTACGGCGGTATGTAGGCCCTCACATCCAGCCCGGCGATATGGTGGCCATCTCGGAAAGCGCCGTGGCTATTGTCCAGGGCAACTTCCGCCATCCCCTGCAGGTGCAGCCCGGCTGGCTGGCCCGCACCCTGTGCTACTTCTTCCCCTCCAAGACCAGTCTTTCAAGCTGCTACGGGATGCAGACTTTGATTGACTGCTCCGGGGCCTGGCGGGTGGTGTGGGCTTTTGTGGTGGGATCCCTGGCCAAACTGCTGGGGATCCCGGGGGTCTTTTATGCCCTGGCGGGGGAGCAGGCCGATCTCATCGACGACGTTACTGGCACCCTGCCTCCCTATGACCAGTTCATCGTGCTGGGGCCGCGGGATCCGGCCAAGTTGGTGGGGGATCTGCATCGGCAGACGGGCTACGAAGTGGCCATCGTGGATGCCAACGACCTGGGAGAGGTGAAGCTCCTGGCCGCCACCTCCGGGGTGCAGGGATCCCTGGTGAAGCAGGCGCTGCGCAAAAACCCCGCCGGCAACGCCGCTGAACAAACCCCCCTTGTGCTGATCAGGAAGATGACACCTGACTGAGGCTCTGCTGGGATCCGAGGGCTTGCATCGCCTGGTGAGTGGAGAGGAAGAAGCGCTCAGCGCCCACTTTCTCCACAAACCCAGCCTTTTGGAGGCGATCCATTACCGGCCCCTTCACCTCGGCCATGGCAAAGCCCACCCCTGCCTGCTGCAAACGTTCCACCAACTGGGTCAGCACTTCCAAAGCGCTGCCGTCGATGAAGTTGATGGCGCTGGCAACGAGCAGCACCTGCTCCACTGTGGGTCGCGCCGCCACCTCTCGCAGCAGATACTCCTGCAAGTAGGCTGCGTTGGCAAAAAACAGGCTCTCGTCCACCCGCACTGCCAAGATACGGGGATCGGTAATCACCTCATGGCGCTGCACGTTGCGGTAGTGCTCCGTACCGGGCACCTGACCCACGATGGCAATGTGAGGACGGCTAGCCCGCCAAAGAAAGAGCAGGATGGAGACTAACACCCCTATTCCGATCCCCTGCTCCACTCCGATCCCCAGCACACTGGCAAAGGTTACCAACCAAACCAGGGCATCGCCACGGTCGTAGCGCCAGCTTTGCAGCAGGGGGTGAAAATCCACCAGGGCCAGCACCGCCACCAGAACAATGGCCGCCAGGGTGGTCTGGGGCAAGAAGGTGAACAGGGGCATCAGCCAGATGACCGTCAAAGCCACCAACAGGCCGGTGATTAGGGAGGCCAGGCCACTGTTGGCGCCTGCTTGAAAGTTCACCACCGACCGGCTGATGCCTCCCGTTACCGGATAGCCGCCACTGCAGGCTGCTGCCAAGTTGGCTGCCCCCAAAGCCACCAGATCTTGGTTGGGATCCACCTTCTGCCGCCGCTGGCTGGCCAAGGACTGCCCCACAGCATAGCTTTCCGTGAAGCCCACCAAGCTGATGGCCAAGGCGGTGGGCAGAAGCGCTGTCCACTGTCCCCAGCTCAACGAGGGAAAGCCCAAGGGGGGCAACCCGGAAGGAATGGAGCCAACAACGGATACCCCTGCCCTCTCCGAGAGGTTTAGGCCCCAGACCAACAGGCTGGTCACGAGCACAGCCGCTAGCGGTGCCCCCTTGGTCAAAATCAAGGCCCAACCTGGAGGCACACCCCAACGCCGCAGTTGGTGGGGCAACTTTCGCTGAGCGTACACCAGCAGGGATATGGCCAATAGCCCCAAGCCAAAGGTTGCCCAGTTCACCTTGTCCAGGCTTTGCCACAGCCGCTGCACCAACAGCAAGAAGGACTCCGTATTGGCGATCTTGACCCCCAGGAGGTGGCGGAGCTGGCTGAAGCCGATGATCAAGGCCGCCGCGCTGCCAAAGGCAGTCACCACCGTGTGGCTTAAGAAATTGGCCAAAAACCCCAGCCGCAACAACCCCATCGCCCCTTGAATCAAACCCACTTCCAAGGCCAGGCCTAAAGCCAACTGCCCGTACTCTGGGCTGCCCGGCAAGGACTCCGTCCCGCTGACGCGACCGGCCAGGGGCTCTAACCCTGCCGCCACCAAGAGGGAGATGATGGCCACTGGCCCTACCGCCAAGGCGCGGCTGGATCCCAGTAGTCCATAGACGATCACCGGCAAAATACTGGCGTACAGGCCCACTTGGGGGGGCAACCCGGCCAACAGGGCATAGGCCATGCTCTGGGGCACCAACAGAATGGCCACCACAAGGCCGGCGATCAGATCTCCCGGCAAATCTGATCGTTGATAGTGGAAGACCCAAAGGGACTCCTTAGCAAAGGGCAGGTACCGCGCCAGGATCCCTTGCCCCGAAGAGGAAGCAGAAGGGATCCCACTCATAGCGCCTGACCTCGGTTCCAGGGCATGCGAGCCAAGAGCAGAGCCATGCCACAGGTGTTGGTTACACCCGCAAACACCAGCCCAGCGCCCACAAAGCCACTCAGCAGCAGCCACCAGGGGTTGACAAAGGCCCCCAGAAGGGTTCCGGTGAGCACCAGGGATCCCGCTGCAATCTGCACCTGCCGCATGATGGAGATGGGAGCATTTTGGGTGCGGGTAACGGGCAGCTTGGCCGCTTTCCAAGCCTCGATCCCTCCCTTAAGGCTAATGACCTCCGGCCAACCGCGGTCTAGCAACTGGCAACCGGCGCGGATGGAGCGGCTGCCCATGCGGCACTGCAACACCACTGGCTTTTCTGGCGTAGAGGCGGGCACTTTGGCCGGGTCAAAGGTAGATAGGGGCATGTTGATGGCCCCCGGGATCCGCTCATCGGCATATTCTCCCGGCTCCCGCACATCAATGAGCTGGACTCGCCCCTGATCCAGCCACTGTTTTAAGGTCAGGGCATCGATCTCCTTGAGACGGGGATCCCGTTCTTGCGAAGCGGAAGGGATAGGGTTTTGTTGGGTTACGGTCATGGTTGTCTCCTTGCTTTTGGCGTTGTCTAAAATGCAAAATGCAGCGATTTTTGGGATTAATCCCCCTCCTCAAGCAAATGACTGGGCTCACCGGGGTAAAACCGGCTATCCAGGATTTGCTCTGAGGAATAAGGGCAGGTTTTGGGGAAAATCTTTCTGGGCAGCTTGGTCTCCTCCAGGGCCAGCTTCAGCGCCCCCAAGTAAGACTTGGAGATGGCCTCTGGCAAATAGGGCTCGAGACTTGGGCTTTCTTCAAGAAGCTCCAGAACTTCCTGCCGCTGCAGCTGGAGGGTGAGGAGCCGGCTTGCGGATCTCCCCTCTGGCTGGTACTCCCACTTGAGGAGATGCCCAACCAAAACTGCAAGTCGGTTTCGCAGTTCCTGCCGCTGTTGCCTGCCCAACGATTCAATCTCCTCGACTAAATTGGGCAGATCCAGCTTCTCCCAGGCCCGATCCCGCAGAAATTGAGCTTGTTGCTGGATCCAAGCGTAGAAATCGCTCTCATAGAGACTTTCTCGATCCACGCTCAAACTCTCCATTTCTGGCAAGCCAATTGAGAGAAGGTTACCCAGAGCAGCGGGCTCTCACCATCGGAGTTTCACGTGAGCTCCCCAGCCGGCGGGGGCTTGCCCTGCACCTCACTGCCCAGAAGGAATTAAACCGCTGCTGCCACTTGGCCGCACTGCTCGTTGGCCGGCACCGCTTCCTGGATCTTCTTCGGCTGGGGCAGGTTGAGGCTGTTCATCAGGGCAATGAAGCTCTCACGGGAACGCAGGTTGCCCGTTTCCGGATCCACAAAGCGCGGGTTCCAGCGCTTCTCCTCGCCAATGGTGGAGACGGTGTGCCCGCGATAGTCGTGGCCAGGATAGACCAGCGTCTCATCGGGCAGCGTAAACAAGTGCTGGGTAACATGGTCGTACATCAGGCCGGGATCCCCGCTTTGGAAATCCGTGCGCCCACAGCCGCGAATCAACAGGGCATCTCCGGTCAGGACGCGATCCCCATTGACGCGGTAGGTCATGTGGCTGTCGGTGTGGCCCAGGGTAGCGATGGCTTCAATGACGACGGATCCCACTTGCAGCGTTTCCCCATGACCGATGAAACGATCTGCACATTGAGCCTTGGCCTGTACTGGCACCACCCCTTGGCAACCGGTCAGTTCCCGCAGCTTCCCGGTTCCCGTAATGTGATCCGCGTGAACGTGGGTTTCCAGGCAGTACTTCAAGGTTAGACCCAATTCCCGAATCAGCTTCAAATCCCGCTCCACCTGCTCCAGCACTGGATCCACCAGGGCGGCCTCGCGAGTTGACGGATCCGCGATTAAATAGGTGTAGGTGCTTGTTTCTGCGTCGAACAGTTGGCGAAATAGCATAGTGCCCTCCTGTCTGGTATCGAAAGTCCGGCATGAACTTGGACTTTCTAGGAATACTATATAACTATCTAGTGTTAAAATCAAGTTGACGAACGGCGCAAGCAGGTTTGTTGATTGGGGAAAAGTCGGTGAGCAGAGCGGATGTGAATGAGTGTCGCACGATCCTGACGCCGCAGGTTCTCAACAGCGTGGCGGAGTACTTCAAGGTTTTGGCGGAACCCAGCCGGCTGCAGATCCTGTGTGAGCTGCGCTCTGGGCCGAAGAATGTAACCCAGATTCTGGAAGCCACCGGCATGGGCCAGGCCAATGTTTCCAAGCACCTGAAAATCTTGGCGCAGGCAGGGATCGTCAGCCGTCAGCCCAAGGGGGTGAGTGTTTATTACCAAGTTGCGGATCCCATGTGCTTTGAGCTGTGCGAAGTGGTATGTCGGCAGTTGGTGAGTCGGCTACAACAGCAAGCCCGCCAACTGGAGCCGCTGGCAGCCATTCACCCAGGTCAATCGAGCTGAGGCGAAAATGGTTCTCAAGTAGGTTGGGATTTCGCGAGCACCCGAAGGTTATTCCAGCCCCAGCCGCCGACGAAAGTAAGGGATGGTCTGTTGCAGCCCAACTTGCAGCGGGATCCGAGGCTCCCAACCCAAGAGGGCGCGGGCTTTGCCAATATCCGGCTGCCGTTGTCTGGGATCGTCCGTCGGCAGAGGCCGGTAAACGATGGGAGAAGGGCTGCCGGTGAGGGCGAGCACCTGCTGGGCCAGCTCCAGGATCGTGAACTCCTCTGGGTTGCCCAAGTTAAAGGGTCCGGGGTAGGGGCTGTTCATCAGCCGGATCAAGCCTTCCACCAGGTCGGAGATGTAGCAAAAGCTGCGGGTCTGGGATCCATCCCCATAGACCGTCAGGGGATCCCCGCGCAGGGCCTGGACGATAAAGTTGCTCACCACGCGGCCATCGTCCTCCCGCATGGCGGGGCCGTAGGTGTTGAAGATGCGGGCTACCCGGATCTCCGTTTGGTATTGCCGCTGCCAGTCGAAGGTGAGGGTTTCCGCCAAGCGCTTGGATTCGTCGTAGCAGGCCCGCGGGCCGATGGGGTTGACGTGGCCCCAGTAGTCTTCCGGTTGGGGATGCACTTGGGGATCCCCGTACACTTCTGAAGTCGAGGCCAGCAGGAACCTCGCTCCCGTTTTCTGGGCCAGTTGCAGCAGGTGGTAGGTGCCCCAGAGGCTGGTGCGGATGGTGCGGATGGGATCCGCTTGGTAGTGGGGGGGAGAAGCGGGGCAAGCCAGGTGGTAGATCTGCTGGATCCCAGCCTCTGCCAAAGCGGGCGGCAGGGGCTCGGCAACGTCGTGCCAAATGAACTGAAAGGCTGGGTTGTCTAGATGAGCTTGGACATTGAGCTGCCGGCCCGTGTAGCCGTTATCCAGACAAATGACCCAGTGGCCTTCTTGCAGAAGGCGGGTTACCAAGTGGGATCCGATAAATCCCAGGCCACCCGTAACCAGGATCTTCATGATTTCCCCTGATTTCCCCAGCACCTACCAGCCCACTCCAATGAGGGTTATGCCCGCCTGCCGCACCGCCTCCCGATCCAGACAGTTACGGCCATCGATGAGCAAGGGCCGCCGCATCAGCTCTGCAATCCGTCGGTAATCCAGCGACAAAAACTCCGGCCACTCCGTCACCAACACCAGGGCATCGCAGTCCTGGGCCAGCCGGAACACATCCGTTTCCACCACCACATGGGCCAACCCCTCCCGCATCCCTGAAGCGGACACAACGGGATCATACGCCTTCACCTTTGCCCCAAGGCGGTGGAGCTGCTCGATTAAGGTCAGGGAAGGGGCATCCCGCAGGTCGTCGGTGTGGGGTTTAAACGTCAGACCCAGTAGGCCAATGGTTTTTCCCTTGAGCACCTTGAGGGCTTGCTGCAGCTTTTCCACCAGGCGCTGCCGCTGTTCTCGGTTAACCTCCACCGTGGCTCGCAACAGCTTGGCCTCATAGCCATAGTCAGCAGCGGTTTGAATGAGAGCCGCCAGATCTTTGGGGAAGCAGCTTCCGCCCCACCCTATGCCAGCGTTGAGAAAGGCGCGGCCAATGCGCCTATCTAGGCCGATCCCTTCCGCCACCTGGGTGATGTCGGCGCCGGTGCGCTCACAGATGTTGGCCATTTCGTTGATGAAGCTAATCTTGGTGGCCAGGAAGGCGTTGGCGGCATACTTGATCATTTCGGCAGAAGCCAGGTCGGTCACCAGCAAAGGCACGGGATCCCCTTGCAGGCCCTGCTGGCGGTTGAGGATGGGTTCATACAGCTGCCGCATGATTTCAATGGCGCGGGGGCTGTTGGAGCCAATCACAATGCGATCCGGGTAGAAGGTATCTTGGATGGCACTGCCCTCCCGTAGGAACTCGGGGTTGCTCACCACGTCAAACTGCGGCGTCCAAGGCGAGAGCTCTAAGGTGAGAGATCTGGCCTCAGGATCCCTCCCCACTTCTCGGCTGCTCAGCCGCTGCTTGGCGGCTTCGGCGGCCCCGTCCAAAATGAGCATGCGCACCCAGTCCCCAGAGCCAATGGGCACAGTGGATTTGTTGACAATGACTCGATAGTGCTCGTCCAGATGCTGGCCAATTTCCCGCGCCACTGCTTCCACGTAGCGCAGATCGGGATCCCCGCTGGGCAGGGCCGGGGTGCCCACGGCAATAAACACCACCTCGCTGGCCCGGATCCCAAGGCCCAGATCGGTGGTAAAGTGCAGCCGACCTGCCCCAGTTTCCTCCCGCACCAGCTCCTCTAGGCCGGGCTCGTAGATGGGCAGGCGACCCCGCTGCAGCCCTTCAATCTTGGCGGGGTTGTTGTCCACACAGATAACGCTATTTCCTAGGTGAGCCAGGCAGGCTCCTGTTACCAGGCCCACATAGCCAGCGCCTACCACAGCAACGTGCATACTCAGAGTTCGCTCCCCAGTCGGCGGCCACTTGACTAAGCCTTAGCAGCTTGCTTTTAGGGTACCCTCCCTTACCCCTATTGAGGTCGGTGACAGAATAAAGCAGGATATCTGTGGATCCCCGCCCGAGCTGCAGTGAGCTTTCTGGATTCTGCTGCCATAGCCAGCCGCCGTCAGCGCCAAGTGCAGAGGGTGCTGTACGTCACGCTAGGGCTAAATGTCCTGGTGTTTCTGATCAAGTTAATCCTGGGGCTGACGACGGGATCCCTGAGCCTCATTGCCGATGCCCTGCACAGCTCCACCGACAGCGCCAGCAACATTTTGGGCTTGGTGGCCGTGCGCTTTTCTTCGCCAGAGCCCGATGACGACCATCCCTACGGCCATCGCAAGTTTGAAGCCATTGGAGCGCTGGGGATCGCCGCCTTTTTGGGGATGGCCAGCCTGGAGATCCTGCGCACAGCCGTGGAGCGGTTTTGGGAGCCCCAGCCCCACCTGCAGATCGATGAGCTGACCTTGGGGATGATGGTGGGCGTGCTGGGCATTAATGTCTTTGTCACCCTCTACGAGCACCGCTGGGGCAAAGCTCTGTCCAGCTCGCTGCTGTTGGCCGATGCGCGCCATACCCTCAGCGACGTTGGGGTGACGCTGACGGTGTTGCTGGGGTTGGCCGGCATGCATTATTGGGGGATCCCTTGGCTGGATCAAGCCCTGGCTTTGCCGGTGGCGCTGCTGGTGCTCCGAAGCGGCTGGGAAGTGCTGCAGGAGAATCTTCCCTACCTCACAGATCGGGTGGCGATCCCTGCCGAGGCCCTGCGGGATCTGATCCTGAGCGTGCCAGGCGTGCTTGACTGTCATGACATCACTTCCCGCGGGATCCCAGGGGAAATGGTCTTTATCGAGATGCACCTGGTGGTGGAGCCACAGGACATTGAGTCCGCCCACCACCTTACCGAGGAAGTTGAACGCCTCTTGCAGGAGCGCTACGGGCCAGCGCGGATCCTCATCCACCTGGAGCCTCGCTCCCATATCGAGCAACCCTAGCAGGAGCTCGCCACCTGCCAACAGATAGCCTAGCCAAACCTCAGGGATCCTGATGTTTCCAAAAGAACACCAAAACGGTATCAACGCCTCTGCGAGCGTCCCTCAAAATCTCGGAAAAGCCCATTCTTTCGTCGGATCCCTCGACGCCTTGTGCCACAAGGCTTTCCGGCCCCAAAACCCCCTCGCCGAAACTCTTTTTGCCCCCTTTTTTCCGGATCCCTCGCAAACGGGTCTTGCATCCCTTGCCCTGCTTGGCTTCAATAGGGGTGGAGTTCCCCCTTCGGGGGGATCCCTAGAAATTGGAAACTGTCGAGGATGCGAGAGAGGGATCCCTGCCGCCAGGGAGTTCCCCCTTCGGGGGGATCCCTAGAAATTGGAAACCCTCCCCACCACCGGGCGCAGCGCCAATTTGCCTCGCGTTCCCCCTTCGGGGGGATCCCTAGAAATTGGAAACTTAAAAATCTTCTGGACTCCTTCTTCAAACTGACTGTTCCCCCTTCGGGGGGATCCCTAGAAATTGGAAACACCAGCAGGGCGTCGGCGGGGTGCTGGCTCCACTCCCGTTCCCCCTTCGGGGGGATCCCTAGAAATTGGAAACAAGTTAACGTTAATCCCACTCCTCCGTTTATTGTTACAGCGTTCCCCCTTCGGGGGGATCCCTAGAAATTGGAAACTTCTTATATCTTCATCTCTTAACACTAATCGATAAACTGTTCCCCCTTCGGGGGGATCCCTAGAAATTGGAAACAGTCTACTGTAGAAGATTCTGTAGAAGTGCATGTGTATATCGTTCCCCCTTCGGGGGGATCCCTAGAAATTGGAAACAGTCAGAGGCGACGCCGCCGCGCATTGGATCCCAACAGTTCCCCCTTCGGGGGGATCCCTAGAAATTGGAAACTGCCAATACGGCAGCCTTTGTTGTGAGGACTAGTTAGCGTTCCCCCTTCGGGGGGATCCCTAGAAATTGGAAACGTTAAACTGGAGTCCTTGGGGTGTGTGTTGAATGAAGTTCCCCCTTCGGGGGGATCCCTAGAAATTGGAAACCGGGAAGAGCCAGTCAGGCTCAACCCTGGCCCACTTCCAGTTCCCCCTTCGGGGGGATCCCTAGAAATTGGAAACAGGACTTGGGATCACTGTGGGCACAGCTGAGCAGATGGCGAGATTTTGGTCAGCATGGCAGAGAGCAGGGGGGTAGCTATGCCAGAAGGTTGGGAAAAAGTTACAGATTTAATGCGCCAACTGCAGGCAGTACAAGAGATTGCCGAGAGGGGGTATTGGCTCACCACGGAGGAACTGGGGCAGGTTTTAGGTTTACCAGAGTCCCGCTTGGCAATTCTGCGGGAACAACCCCTCGCCTATGAATTTCCGTGGCGCAACTTCCGCTGTTGTGTAGTTGACGAGCAAGAGGGGATCAGGCTTTGGTCTATCACTCCTAACAAGGCTATCAATGTCCACACCCCCACCACCGCGCCCCAAAAACAGCCTGCGGTCTATGCACGGGTGGATAACTTTTTGCCGCGGGACAAAAACCAACAGTTACTAGAATATGCGATCGCCAACGAAGGGCGGTTTGTCCCTTCCCGAAACTCAGCGAATGACAGTGAATACCGCCGTTCATGGGTGCTGCATGACTTCCCTGAGTTTTCAGGGGTGATTCTCCACTATGTGCAAATGCTAATCCCCCAAGTGCTCAAAAGCCTAAAAATGGAGCCATTTCCCATCGCCTACATCGAATGTCAAATGACAGCGCACAACCACGGCAATTATTACAAAGTGCACAATGACAACGGCAGTCCTGATGCCAAAGAAAGGGAACTGACCTATGTCTATTACTTCTACCGAGAACCCAAGCAGTTTTCTGGGGGGGAACTGCTGATCTACGACTCTGAAGTGCGAAACAATATGTATGTCAAAGCCGACACCTATAAAACCTATGTTCCTGCCAACAACACTATCATTTTCTTTCCCAGCTATCTGATGCACGAAGTTTTACCCGTGACTTGTCCCTCACGGCAGTTTGCCGATAGTAGATTTACGGTCAACGGCTGGGTACGGCGTAAATAGGCACATTGGGCGGAATGATACAAGTGCGGGTTCTGCCCCTGCCAGTGCAAACGATGCCATTGGACAAAATGGTGTAGCCAGTGGTTGCCCCTGCGATCCCGCCCGATGGTCGTCCCTTGACTGCTGGTGGTCTGCACAAAGTGATTACCACTGATCACATTCCCCCCCCTCAACTTTGACACTGCCATCGTCGTTGTAGTAGTTCCCCCTTCGGGGGGATCCCTAGAAATTGGAAACTAGATATCGCTACCTTCGGTGATTCCGGTTACCCGGTTCCCCCTTCGGGGGGATCCCTAGAAATTGGAAAGAACACTCACAGAATCTGTCCCCTAATCGACTATTTAGTCAAGGTTCCCCCTTCGGGGGGATCCCTAGAAATTGGAAAAGAAATTGGAAAAGAAATTGGAAGCGAACTGAAGCTGGGCCTGGTTATCAGGCGGGCAGCGAAAACAACGGCTGAAACGCTCCAGAAATCGGCCTGCTGGCTGGGGAAAGTCTGGGAAAGTGAGGTCTGGATCCCCGGCAGCCACCGCTGCCCAAAAGTAGCGCAATTGTGGGGCCAAGGCTTGTGCCTGTTCCAAAGGCAAATTCAGCGGTGCGGAGGTTAAAAACTTAACCACCGCTGGTTCGCTGCGCTGGGCCATCCACTCCCGGGAGAACGCTTGCAAATCGGGCCAATCGGGCAGAGATCCCACCCGGTAGCTCTGGATATGGACTTGGATTCCGGTCTCTCGATCCGACCGGATCTCGACAAGGCGGTAGGGGTGGGGAAAGCTGACCAAAGAGCCGGTGGTAATGTCGTAAACCCCCCCTCGTCGGGCGATGTGCTGGATATGCAGATGTCCGGTGAACACCAGTTGCACCCCATAAGCTTGCAGCAGCCGCCGCAACTGAGAGGCATTCTCCAGCATGTAGCGACGCCCCCAGGGATGGAGAGACTGGCCGCGCAGATGCTCGACCACATTATGGTGCACCATCAGCAGCACCAGCTCTTCTTTGGCTGCCGCCAATTCTTTCTCCAGCCAGGTCAGTTGTTCTGGGGTTAGACACCCCACCAATTGACCCTGAGCATCAAAATGGTTGGAATTGAGGCCGATCAAACGGATCCCTGGCCGCAGAACCCGGCTGTAATCCAAAGACTGCCCATCCTCGTAGCCAAAAGCTCGGTAGTAGCGGGGAAAATCCGCCAAACCAATAGAGCGCCCGCTGGCCTCGGGCTGGGGCACATCGTGGTTGCCGGGCACCACAAAAGCCGGAAAGGGCAGTCGAGCCAGCCGCTCTGCCAGCCATGCATGGTTTTCCGGCTCCCCATGCTGGGTCAGATCCCCCGGCAACAGCAGAAAATCCAGAGGCAACTGCACCAGATGCTGCAAAACCTGTTCCAGAGCCGGGATGCTCACCTCTACCAGGTGAAATCGGCTGGGGTGATCCCAAAGGGTGGAAGGGAGGGTGACGTGGGGATCGCTCACCACAGCAAAGCGGATCTGCACGGATTACTCCCCTTGACAACAGCAAGCAGATAGAGCCTTCGGCCCACAGGGGGGACAAGCGCTTCTGCTATTCTGGCATCCATCACGGGATCCCGATTATCTCAGGAGCACAGCATGGTGGCCCAGGTGATTACCATCGATCACCCTCTGGTGCAGCACAAGCTCAGCCTCATGCGCCGTGTTGAAACTACAACCGCCGACTTCCGAGCGCTGATGCGGGAGATCAGCCTCTTGATGGCCTACGAGGTGACCCGCGATCTGCCCCTCAAGCTACAGCCCATTCAAACCCCAATGGCCCCAATGTTGGCGCCGATGTTGGCGGCAGAGAAAAAGTTGGTGCTTGTCTCCATCCTGCGGGCCGGCCAAGGGCTCCTCGACGGCATGCTGGAGCTGATCCCATCAGCACGGGTGGGGCATATCGGCCTATATCGGGATCCCCATACCCTGATCCCCATCGAGTACTACTTCAAGGTGCCCACCGATATCGAAGATCGTGAGGTGCTGGTGGTGGATCCAATGTTGGCCACCGGCCATTCGGCAGCAGCGGCTGTAGCGCGCCTACGCCAAACCCGACCCCAGTCGATCCGCTTCATCTGCCTGGTGGCCGCCCCAGAAGGGATCCGGTATTTCCACGAACAGAACCCAGATGTGCCAATCTATACCGCTGCTGTAGACGATGGCCTAGACGAGCACGGCTACATCCTCCCCGGCCTGGGAGATGCAGGGGATCGCCTGTTCGGCACCCGCTGATGGGAGAGCATGACTCTAGTCAATGATAAGCTCAACTATACTGAAAATAATGTATAATATGTTCAGTACGGATTACTACCAGTTGATCTTTCTGT
>NZ_JANSIL010000157.1:0-11206 GCF_047462015.1 Synechococcus sp. R5-13
TGCCTTAAACAACCGTTTCTGGTGTCCGCAGTACAATTATAACCATGGAGGCGGACTTTCCTCTCGACACCGACCCTACGGGTACAGTGCGGGGCTCCTGCGATTTCTAGCTGATCCAAGAGCCCATCCCGATGGAGCAAACCGAGCGCTGGATGGCCGATTATCTAGCCCAGGCTAGCGAAACCGAGCGTATGCAACTTTTGGGAGCAATCGGCAACCTGATGATGGCCGACAACACGGTCTCTCCAGAAGAGCACACCCTCTTGGATGACTACTACACCCTCATGGCCGGGATCCCGGCTCGTCCAGAATCTGCACCTAACCTGGTGAAGGGCGTTGGGCAATTTTTCCGGCGCGTGGCCAAGGCTGTGGGGGGCAGGTGAGCGGGAAATCTGCGCTCTGGGCTTCAAGGATCCATGCTTTTGGAGAGCTCCTTCCCTTGCTGCTCCGCACCGCTGGCGCAAGAGTGTATCAGTCTGTACAGTTGTTCCCCAATGGTCTGGATCCCACTGACAATGCGCTCCTCGGGTTGATAGCTGAAGGCCAGGCGCAGAGCATGGTCTCCTTGGCCGTCGGCAAAGCAGTGGGTGCCCGGTAGGAAGGTGACCCCCAGGGCGCGAGTAGCCTGCAACAAGGTGCTGGCGCTTAGGGAAGGGGGCAGCTCACACCAGACGAAAAATCCACCCCCAGGGGCCTCCACCTTGACTTCGGGCGGAAAATATTGAGCGATGGCCTCCAGCATCACCTGGCACTTTTCTCGGTAGCGACGGGTGAGGAGTTGAATGTGGCTTTGCAGACGGCCCTCCCCGCAATAGCGGGCCACCACCCGGCCCAAAAAGGGCCCCAGGGATCCCTCGCTGCGAAACATCTCCAAGCGGCGGATGATCTCAGGGTGACCACAGGCCCAACCCACCCGCACCCCCGGCACCACAATCTTGGAGAAGGTGCCCACATGAAGAACCCAGCCTTCCCGATCCAGCGCAGCCAAACTGGGCAAGGGATCCCCGGCAAAGCGCAGGTCGTAGTAGGCCTCGTCCTCCACCACCACCACACCGTACTCAGCTGCCAACTGCACCAATTTCTGCCGCCGTGGCCCAGAGAGGGTGCAGCCTTTGGGGTTTTGGAAGGTGGGAATGGTATAGACAAATCGGGGGCGGATCCCTTGGCGAGCCAGATCGCGCAGCACCTCTTCCAGGCGATCCACCACCATGCCTTCCCCATCCACCGGAATCGAGATCAGACGCGCTCCTGCCGCCGCAAAACGGCTGACAGCCCCCATGAAGGTGGGCCCTTCCACAATGACCACATCCCCCGGCTCCACAAAGACCTGAGGCAACAGGCCGAGGATCTGCCCAGAGCCATAGCCGATCAGTAGGTTTTCCGGCTGGGCCTCTACCCCTCTATCCCGCATCAACTGCAGCACCACGTTGATCAGCCCGGCAAACGTGCCGCCGTAATTGAGGGCATTGTCCCCATCTTCCGCCAACACCTCCGCCGTGGCCCGCGCCAAGTCGGCCTTGGGAAACAGGCGCGGATCCGCCAGCCCAAAGGTAAAACTGGTAACCACTGGCACCGCCCCTGGGATCTCCGCCCCGAAAGGAGAAGGGATCACAGCCTGAGCCCGTTGGGCAAAAAGGGTTTGCAACAAGGGCCGCGAAGTGCTACGCGGTGCCGATGCGGACGAGGTCTGGGTCATGGCAAGCAAGAGAAAGAATACCTTAGGCCAATGCCTGCCACGATAACAAGAAAGAACTGCCCAGGAGTAGGGATCCCAAAACCCGCCGCCAGCTCCGGTAGGGGATCTCTGCTAAGACACCACCGGCGCTCAGGCATAGGAAGGGGAGCACCACCAAACCCCAGCGAGCACTTTGCTGCAGGGTGTTCACTTGGGGATCCCAAAACACTGCTGCCAGCACTCCCACCCAGAGGACATGGCCCAAGCCGGCCAAGCTGAGCAGGGCTTGTTGCCGTTCCGCCCAAGGCCAGCCCAGCCGCACCAAGCTCAACCCCAAGGGCAGCATCAAAGTAGCCAAAACAGCCAAGCCACTTTGGGAGCTGAGAGGATAGGGAATCACCTCAGCAGAGGTAGCCGGCAAATTAAACCGTCCCAGCCAGGAAAGCCCCATCACCAGCAGCAGCAAAAGCAGTCCTGATATTCCGAGCCGCTGACGCGAACGCAACGGTTGCCGCGGCCACTGCTGGCTCGTCCACAGCCCTGCCCAGAGCAAAGCCAAGGGCCAAACCTTATAGGACAGGGCACAGGCTAAGGCCAGACCCCACCAGCGCAAGGTGGATCCCGGCCCAACACCACAACTGCAAAGCAAAACCAGGCTGCCCAAAATCTCGCTGCCTGGCTCCAACCCTTGGGTCAACACCCAGGGGCTGAGTCCCCATAGACCGGCACTCCAGAAGTTGCCCCAGCTCCAGCACAACAGCAGAATGGCCAAGCAGGCCATAGCTGAGAAGATGTGCAGGATCCCTTCAGCCGGGATCCCGGTTCCCTGAGCCAACCAGGGCAGTAGCCTGTCGGCAAAAGTGCTCCGCACCACTGACGCGAACGAGTGGTAGAGAGGCAGTTCCGGTTGGACAAAAGTCAGGGATCCCTCAGAACTGCTCACCGGCAAAACGCGCCACCACTGCAGAGGAGCCGGTTGCCCCCAAGAGCGGAGTCGCTGCCCCAAAAGAAGGCCCATCCCTCCCCATAGCAGCCAGTGGCCCATGAAACCAAAACCAACCAAACGCCGAAGGCGATGGTTGTCCCTGTTGGAGGAGCTCAGGCGGGGAAATGAGCCGCGGGGCAGCCGCTTGCCCGGGCGGGGTGTGGCGGGGGGAAACTTCATGGGTAAACCCTAGCCTGTTCGCATGAGCAGTGCAGAACACTATCCCTACACGGGGTGGGCCCTCGACCGGCAGCAGAACATCCAACGCCCTCTACTCTTGGCCGGTTGGGGAGAAAAAGTGCCCCTTCGTTACTTCCAAAAGAGAATCTCCCCGCGTGACATACTCCCGCACTCATGCTGACGCAAAGCGCTCCGCGCCGCTAGAGAGAAGGTCTAGTCAACTCTAGATCGCCCGTCAAGGGGCAACCCGACTGTTGCCAGCGGCGGATGGCCTGGGCAGTGAGTCCATTCGTTACATCGCGAATGGGGATCCCCGATCCGGTTACCTGCAGACGCACCAACCGCCAGGGATCCCCAGGAGCAGCCCGCAGAACATAAGCCTCGTAGGCCAGTTGCAGGGTTTCGCTGCGCCGACCGGCCAAGGAGTTGCCCTCCTTTTGGGGGTGTTGGGGCAAGACCAAGCGGCGCTCCAGCGTGGTGAAATACAGCCGAAAAGCTTCTGGCGAAACAGCAGTTGCGGTGTCCGGCAAAACCGGAGCCAGCTCCTGTTGGCGTAAGCGGGCCGGAGACCCTGGAGAGAGCATTTCAACCTCCGGCTTCCCCACCAGCACAACCTGAAACTCAGAGCGGGAGCGGCTCAAGGCCAGATTGAGAAACAAAGGCAACTGCTCCGTTAGAGCCTCAGCCCAAACCTGAGGAGCAGCCAGGCAAGTTTCCCCTCTTGCCGGAACGAAATGCTCCGCACCCCTAACGCGCCCAGGAGTGCTGACCAGGCCCAAAACCACCGACAAACCGACTCCTAGCCAACATCTCCTGCCGGATCCAGCCGGCCTTTTTTCAGGGATCCACTGCACAAGCCTACGGCGTCGTTGCATTACAGAACTACCCCAATAACATCGGGCATCTCCCCACACCCTCACCCGGCAGCATCCCATGAGGCTTGGAAGCGCCGCAAGGCGGCCACGGGATCGGGAGAAGCGGTGATGGGGCGGCCCACCACCAGATAATCGGCTCCTGCCCGCAGAGCTTCGTCGGGCGTGCAGATGCGCTGTTGATCCTCCTCTCCATCCCCCGCCTTGGCTTGGCCCAGACGGATCCCGGGAGTAACCAGCAAAACCTCCGGCCCCAAAGCCTGGCGCAGCCGCGAGACCTCCTGAGGAGAGCAAACCAGTCCGGTAAAGCCTTGGGCTTGAGCCAGCCGGGCCAAATGCAACACGTAGTCGGCGGGATCCATCTCGATGCCCAGTTCCTGTCGCACCTGCGGGGGGCTGATGCTGGTTAAGAGGGTAACCGCCAATAGCCGACAAGGACTGCCCTGGGCAGCTGCCACGGCTGCCCGCAACATGGCACTGCCGCCGGCAGCATGGACGGTGAGCAGATCCACTCCATAGCTGACGGCCACCTCCGTAGCCCTCCCCACGGTGTGGGGAATGTCGTGCAGCTTCAAATCCAGAAAAATGCGCTTGCCCCTTTCCTTGAGAGCCTGCAGAACGGAAAAACCCGCAGCAGTGAACAACTCCAGGCCCACCTTCCACCACAGCACCTGCGGCAAAGAGTCCACCCACTTCAAAGCCTGCTCTTGAGAAGAGGTATCCAGCGCAACAATCAGGCGGTCACCCTTCATCGGGGCTCATTCCGGGGCTCATAGTGGGGACAGCCCTCACAGGGGCCGCAGGGGTTGACGGCACAGCGCAACTCTGGAGAATGGGCATTGTAGCGGCAGGTGGGATCCCCGATGTATTCTGGCGGCGAAGCCACGTAAGTGTAAACAACCACACCCCCAAATCCTATCGGGCTGACGAAGAAACGACTGGTGGTGAAAGATTCGCCAGAAGGGTTGAGGGTTTCCTCAAAGGGTTCTGGCTCAGGCTCCAGCTCCACTTCCTCCTCCAGATTCCAGAGGGCTTCCCACTGCCTAAGGGTTTCCTGTAAAGGCACAGCCAAGTGCTCTGCCAGCTCCATCAGGGCAGTCTCCAAAGAGGCCAAACTTTCTTCGGCCACTTGGGCAAAGGCTGCAACCCATTCCTCCAAAAGTTTCTCAAAATCCATGCAGCAGCGACCTAGAGGCTCCTTCTTCACCTTACCGCCAGCCTGGGCAACCTTTAACTTCCTCCCCGGCAAACGGCATCCACTAGAGCTTGATTCACCAATGGAAACAGCTCCGCCAGTTCTTCTGTGGATAGGTTTCCGGTACAGACATTGGCGCGAATATGCCACTCTGCCCACATTTGTGCCGAAGGAGCAGCAGGATCCCGGCCCTCCTCAGAACCTGAACCGCCCACAGGTACCCGAGGGAGGCTGCGTCCCGACCCAAGGTTCAGTTGCAGTACGCTGTCACGGTTGATGCCAGTCAGCGAGGTTTGAGCGTTAGCCTCCTCAAGGAAAGCGAGAGAGAAAGCCAAAGCCATCCCAGCTAATCCCCAGAAAACAGCGCGGTAAACCATGGGATCTCCAGTAGTTAGATAGAGCCCTGTCTTGAGCGCAATTATAGCCACTACTTCCCGTTCCTCCGGGCAGAACTGGGTCAAGTCTGCCTACGACCGCAGGCCGATTCCCGACCACTGCACGCAATGACGGCCCTGCTCATCCTTCAGGGATCCATCGCGGCGGTAGGAAAAGAAATCTTGGGGTTGGCTGAGGGTGCAATGGGGGCTGACGGCAATGTGTTCAGGGGGGATCCCTTGGGCTTGGGCTTGGGCACCGTTGACCCAGCGCAGATCCAGGCGAACCTTGCCAGGCAGAGGATCGGGCAACAGGGCGGCGCGGGCATCCAGCCCCGGGGGTAAACTGTTCAGCACCAGCTCCGCCACCGCTTCTGACACCTGATAGACCGACCCCGAAATAGAGGGCCCGATGGCCACGCGGATCCCAGCAGCAGGGATCCCCGCCTGTAAAAACTCCTGCAGCACCTTGGACAAGATCCCCGCAGCAGTGCCTCTCCACCCGGCGTGAATGGCTGCCACCCATTCTTGGCTGGCCACCAAAATCGGCACACAGTCAGCGGTGCAGACCCAGGCAGAATCTCCTTGGCGGCGGGCAATGACCGCATCTGCCTGAGAGCGGGTAGGGATCCCTTGACCAGCAGAGCAGTCCTGCTCTCGTTTGTGTCCAAAGGTTTCGGTGATCCCATCTGCCCAAACCCAGTTGCAGCCATGCACCTGATGGCCCCACGCGGCCTGTTCAGGGGGCAGTTGCAGCCGGGCGGCCAACTGAGACGGGGGATGGGGATGACCTTGGCGAGAGCCAAAAGCATGAGGCCACTCCGCCAAAAGCTGACACTCCAGCCAGCGCCATCTCCCTGCCTGCTGCCAAACCCACAAGGCGGAGCCACTCATCGGCGGGAGCTACCCGGACCAGCAATCGGCGGGGATCCTTGAGACCGATGTTGGGCGTGGAGATGACCCACCCGCTCTTCCAAACACATCTTCAGCTCAGCAGGGTTAAACAGCATCGGCAAAAAATGAATGCTCCGGGTTTCTCGGAAAAAGAACAACACCGGCAGCGGCGGCCAGAAAATTTGCCAATCCTGCCACTCGCTGTAGGGGAACTCGCGGATGCGCCTGGAGCCGCTGTAGACCTGCAGCGCCGTTCTGGTAAAGGCCAGACCGATCAGAGAGGTCTGCACCATCAAAAACAGGCCAAACAGGCCCACCCCTAGCCCCGCCCAAAACGAAAGCCAGAACAGCGGCACCGCCAAAGCCAACACCGACAGGCTGAGGCGAAAATCCGGAGTCAATAGATGGGCAGAATTGGGTCTAATCATGCCCCATTTCTCCTCTCAGGGATCCCAGCCCCATTCTAGGCTGCCTCGGCGACTCTTCAGAAGTCAGAGGATCTGTAGGACATAGAGGAGAGAGCCTCTTCTCGAAATCAGGGAACGAGGGGCAAACCGAACCCGTTTTTTGAGTTATCCCGAAAAATACTTGGGATCCTGGGGAAATTGGGGTTTGCCATTGAGCTTCTTCCCACAGCTGGCCGATACAACCGCGCAGGCGGGATGGAATCCTCGCGTAGCTCTCAACTGAGGGCCTCACCGCGTGCGATGGTATACGATAAACTCCAGAGTTCCGCAAGTTTACAGATCAGAGCCGGCGAGACATCCCTCGCTCACCCAAACACGGCCTGGGGAAAACCGACATAATACGGATATAACGAGTGCTTACTGCTAACCCGCACAATTCGTTGGGCCTCTCCATGCCTCTCGACCCTCTCTCTCAGTCGCCAGAGGAGCCAACCACTCAGATCCCCTTGGAGTTTTACGAGCGCAGACCCCAGCCTGAGGCAACTGCGGCCTTTCTAACGGTGCTCAGCGGCGCCAATGTGGGCATGACGTTTCCCTTGGCGAGGGGTGGAGTTTTGGGGCGCAGCCACCGCGCGGACATTCAGCTCTTGGATCACGCCGTCTCCCGGCAGCACTGTCGGCTGGAAAGAGAAAGTGAGGGTTATGTTCTCACCGACCTGGAGAGCCTCAACGGCACTTATGTCAACGGCGAGCGCATCAGCCGCGTTCTCCTGAAGGATGGAGATCGCATTCAAGTGGGGGCCAGCACCCTCAAGTTTGCCTACTACGACGCGGCAGAAGAAGCCTTCTTTTTGCAAATGGCCACTGCCGCCCTCCACGACCCGCTGACCGGCTTGCATAACCGACGTTTTTTCCTGAAGCAACTGGAGCTGGAGATCCCCTTTGCCCTTCGCCATCGCATTCCCCTCCACGTGCTCTATCTGGATTTGGATGGGTTTAAGCAAATCAACGACCGCTGGGGGCACTGGGCTGGGGATCAAACCTTAATCCAGGTGGCGCGGCGATTGCAAGCTCACGTTCGCCAAGACGACCTGGTGGCCCGCTTGGGGGGCGATGAGTTTGCCCTGCTGGTGCGCGGGATCCCGAACTCGCGGATCCTAGGGCTGGCAGAACGCTTGCGGCAGGCCGTCCAGTCCCTGTCGGTGCAGGCGGGGACGGAGACCATCTCCCTGAGCTGCAGTGTGGGCATCGCCTCTCTGCTGGAGCTGGGAGAGGGAACTGACCCACAAAGTCTGCTGGCTGCTGCCGACAAGGCCCTCTACCAAGCCAAAGCTGAGGGGGGTAACCGAGAGACTTTGCTGTAGTTCAGGGCCAACTGCTGGAGTTTAGGATCCCTCCACCAAACTGGCGTAGGCTTCGGCGCTCATGGTGTCCTCGAGATCTTCGGGGTTGGCAATGCGCACCTTGATCAGCCAGCCATCGCCATAGGGATCGTCGGCAAGGCTTTCGGGGCTCTCCACCACCGCTGTATTCACGGCCACCACCTCTCCAGAAAGAGGGGCATAGAGATCTTCGACGGCTTTGACCGATTCCACCGAGCCAAAGCTTTCCCCTTTTTCAATCTCTGTCCCTTCTTCGGGCAAGCCCACAAAAACGATATCCCCCAGTTGATCGACGGCATAAGCTGTGATCCCAATCACCGCAATATCATCCTCAACATGGATGTACTCGTGGGTGTCCACGTAGCGCAGATGGGATGGATACTCCAGGGCCATGCCGGTTCTCCCGTAGAATTCAGTGGATTATTCTAGGGTCAACCCTTGAAGATGGTAAAGAGCGGATCCCAAGCCCGGCCCGCTAGAGAAACTCCATCAGCAGCCGATTTACGGTTTGCGGCGCTTCCTGTTGCGCCCAGTGGCCGCATTCGGGGATGTACTCCTTGCGCAGGCCGTTGGGGAAAAAGGGATCCATCCCCTCAGTTAGCTCGCGGCTGAGGGCAAAGTCTTCTTCTCCCCAAATCAGCAGGGTGGGGGCGAGGATCTGCCGCATGGGCTGCAAAAACAGGTTCTGCAAAGTGGGCAGGTTAAAAAGCTGGCGGTAGTAGTTGAGGGCAGAGGTGAGAACCTTGGGTTTGGAGAGGGCCTCTTGGTAGAGCTTGAGGTCGTGGCGGGTGAAGGCGCTTTTGCGCACCGAGGTTTCCTGGAAAATGCGGCGCACCCAATCTCCCAAATCCCACTGCAGCACCCACTCTGGCAGCCAAGGCAACTGAAAAAAGAACAAGTACCAACTGCGGCGCAGTTGATCCAAGTTGCTCAAGAATTCCCGGCGAAAGCAGGCCGGATGGGGAGAATTGAGGACGGCCAGCTTGCGAATCTCCTCAGGGAAAAATTGCGCCCAGTGCCAGGCAATGGCTCCCCCCCAATCGTGGGCTACGACCACCGCTCTTCGGGCCCCAAAGTGGCTCAGCAAGCCGCGGATATCCTCGGTAAGGGTATCCAGGTCATAGCCGTGATCCGGTTTGTCGGAATCGTTGTAGCCGCGCATATCGGGTGCCACCACGCGAAACCGCTGCGCCAACACCGGAATCTGATGCCGCCAGGAGTACCAAAACTCCGGGAAACCGTGCAACAAGATCGCCAGCTCCCCTTCCCCTTGGGTGACGTAGTGCAGTTGAATGCCATTGGTAAGGGCATACCCGTGCTGCCAGGTTCCCATTTTGGCAGCTACCTCAGGAGGAAGGCGGGGGATCCCTGCTTCTGCCATGTCGTCTGCTCTCGAGCTAACCCATGATTTGGTATCCACCCATACTAACCTTTGTCGCCGGTCTTCCCTTTGCCGGCACAGGCTTTTTGAGAGGCATCCTACGAAGAAAGCTTAAGAGAAAGTCTGCGGGTGAACAGATTAGATGAACACTAGCGCAGAAGGCCAAAGCCCAACATCCCCGCAAAGCGTTGCCATTTTGGGAGCCGGGGCTTGGGGAAGTACCCTGGCGATGCTGGCTCAGGGGCAAGGGCACCGGGTGCGGGTTTGGAATCGCCGCAAGGGCCTGGATTTGGCAGAAGTGCTCCAGGGATCCCAAATCCTCATCTCAGCCGTCTCTATGGCGGGGGTACGCCCTGTGGTGGAAGCGGTGCGCCAGGTGGGGATCCCACCGCAGGCAATTTTGGTCTCGGCCACCAAAGGGTTGGATCCACTGCAGCTTCTGACCCCTACCCAAATCTGGGGGGCCACTTTCCCGGAGCAGCCTCTGGTAGTGCTTTCGGGGCCTAATCTTTCGGCGGAGATCCGCCAAGGCTTGCCGGCAGCGGCAGTGGTGGCCAGCCGGGATCCCTGGGCCGCTGTGCAGGTGCAGTATGCCCTTTCCTCGGAGCGGTTCCGCCTCTATACCAGCAGCGATCCGCTGGGAGTGGAGCTAGGCGGCACCCTGAAAAATGTTATCGCCATCGCTGTTGGCGTGTGTGATGGCTTGCAACTGGGGGCCAATGCCCGTGCGGCTCTGGTTACCCGCGGCCTGGCAGAGATGATCCGGGTGGGATCCAAGCTGGGGGCACGGGCAGAAACCTTCAACGGCCTGTCGGGGTTGGGGGATCTGCTGGCCACCTGCCACAGCCGCTTGAGCCGCAACTACCGAGTGGGCTACGGGCTAGGCCAGGGCCAACCCTTGTCGCAGATTTTGGCGGAGATCGAGGGCACCGCCGAAGGGGTTTACACCGCTCCCGTCGTGGTCGAGATCGCTGCCCAGCACGGCATTCAGGTGCCCATCACCCAGGAAGTGCATCTGTTGTTGCAAGGGCAGACCACCCCCACCGCCGCCCTCACCCGCCTGATGGAACGTCAACTGACTTCGGAATAGGCTGCCTTCACTTCTCCCAAAGGAGGAGGGGGGTTTCTGGCATAACCGCAAATCTGCGGATGAGGAAAGTTGTTCCGCACTCTATCAGGATTTTTGCAGAGCAGGGAGATCCCAGAATGAGCGATTTGGCGGAGTTTTTTTTTCCAGAGTTTCCCTATGCTGCAGCTGTAGTTCTTCGACTTGTTCTTGCATCAACTCGGATCTCTCTGGCTCCGGGAAGGCGGACAGTAGGCCCGACAGGTTGGGCCAGGTCTTTGTTTAATTTTTTACAAAGTTATGTCCAAACGCATCCTGGTGATTGAAGACGAACCCTCCATCCGTACCTACCTGCAGAAGGTGTTGCAAAGAGCGGGGTACGACACGGTGGCGGCCACCGATGGAGAAGAGGGCTTGCAGATGGTGCGCACCCTGATGCCCGACTTGGTGTTGTGCGATGTGGTGATGCCCAAGCTGAACGGCTATGGGGTGCTGGATGCCCTGAGATGGGATCAGTCTACAGCTCACATCCCCTTCGTCTTTCTCTCCTCGAAAATCTCTCCCGAAGAGATTGAACAGGGGCTATGTTTTGGCTCCGATGCCTATCTGACGAAGCCCGTTGACCAGAAACGCCTGCTGAAAGCCGTTGCTGCCCAATTGTCTTGAGTTGACCAAAAGGCGCGGCAAGCCCCGTCCTTCAGGGCAGGGAAGGATAGCGCCGACCATAGCCGACGCCCTTTAAAAACGCAGTGCCGGCCATGTGAATATCGTTGTCATCACGCATAGGTCAAGAAT
>NZ_JANSIL010000158.1:0-20405 GCF_047462015.1 Synechococcus sp. R5-13
TTAGCAAGCCAACCACGAGCCTCTGGGGTGGTTTACTGCACCCCCAATCGACCGTTACCAGTGCCCTAAACAACCGTTTCTGGTGTTCGCAGTATTATTATAGCATTCCTCCCGACACCGAACCTACGGGTACAGTGCGGGGCTCCTGCAATTTCTAGCTGAAGCGGGGTTGAGTGCCAGGTTGCGCAGCTCTATTATGATTGGCTCTCGGTGGTTCAGAAAGGGATCCCGGCGACTGGGAGGAAACGATAAGCTAAGGGAGTGGATTGGGTCTCTGAAGTCATGGACGCCGCCGAAATTGCCGCCTTGAAAGAGCGCATCAAGCTGATCCGCGAACGCCGGCCAGCAGTAGCCAAGCTGCTGGAAAAGCCAGACTTGGGCAGCTTGCGCGTGGATGTCAACCAAGCGCTGGAGGAGATCGACGAGTTGCTCTACGAGTTCGAGCAGACTTTTGGCCCGGAAAGCTAGAGGGCTAGCTACCGACAAGCCGTTGCAACTGGGCCAGAACCTCAGCACTGTGGCGGCTGGGGTTCACGATTGGGTCGATTTCTCGCAAAATCCCCTCCGGGTCGATCAAGAACGTATTGCGCAGGGCAACATCGCCCATCCAGGATCCGTAGGCTCGACTGACCGTGCCGTCGGGATCCGACAGCAAAGGAAACTGTAGCCCTTCTGCCGAGCAAAAGCGCCTGTGAGAGTCCACCGAGTCGGCGCTCACGCCCACAACCTGTGCCCCCATGGCCCGGAACTTGGGCAAATCTTGCTGAAAGCGGCGGGCCTCAATCGTACAGCCGGAAGTGAAGTCGCGGGGGTAAAAATACAACACCACCCACTCCCCCCGAAAATCCGCCAGCCGCCGTATTTGCCCGGCTTGATCTGGCAATGCGAACTCCGGTGCCGGAGAACCTATTGGCGGGAGAGGGGTAGTCCCCCACTGGGCCCAGGCAGGCTGAGCCATCCCAAAGCCCACAAGCAGGCCCACAACCAACCCCATGAGGTTTAACCAGCGCCAAACTCTGCCTACTTCCTTCACTGCCACTCTAGGACCTCTCTAAAACCCGATTTCTAGTTTACATAACTTTATAAAAGCTGAGTCCAGGACCTCGTCTCACCACCATGAAGCAAGCCGGCGGGGTGGGAATCTGCCAGCTCAATGTTGCCGATGGGCCAATTCAAGGTAACCACTTGCAGAGCAAAAGCTGCGGAGGGATCCCCAACCATCGCCAGAGTTGAGAGGTGCGTTCGATGGGGGTATAGCGCAGTTGAGCGTACAGTTGCCGCGCGGGGAGATTGTCTTCCAACACGTGCAGATGCAAACAGCGGTAGCCCCACCCTTTCGCCACCCCTTCAGCACTGAGCAAAAGCAGACGAGCAATTCCTCGCCGCCGCCAGCCGGGCAGCACCGCCAAGTTGGAGAGGTAGGGATACTTCCCGTGGGCTGTGACCCGCAAAGAGATCTCGGCAGTGCCCACCACTTCGGATCCCACCGCAGCTGCCAGACAGCAGTAGTGGGGATCCCTTGCGGCCAGCCTGAGGCGCAACTCTTCGCGAATGCCCAGCTTGCGAATTGGGTAGATCCAGCGTTGCAGACCTGAGGGGGGATGAAAAACCTGGGCTAGAACTTCGGCCAAGGGATCCAGATCATTCGATGTAGCTGGGTAAACTACGGGGGAAGGCAACACAGGTTGAGATAGGGCAACCGCAAGCATTCTCCTTATTTTCCCAAACAACTTGCAAACAACAAAACAATAAGTGGTGACCCCCACGGGGAGCCACCACTGAACCGGTAGAACTTGGCCACAGGGAGGAAAGCCACCCCTGCCGACGCGGACTAACCGCATCCAAGACTTAACTAAGACTTATTCAGTTGTCTTAACTTGTAGCTTTTTTTTCCAATTTCTAGGTTTTTCCAATTTCTAGGCCAGCGCCAGTGGCCGCTCCGACACCAGAATCCGACTCTGAGGTTTACGATGAGATCTCCAGATCGCTAAAATGGCAGGCTGAGCCGTTGATGCGATAGATATCATCCGTGATGGGCTGGTAACCCACTTCCACCAGATCGGACTTGGCAGGAGCAAATATGCGGATAATTGCTCTAGCAATCTTTGAGAGAAAGGTAAACATAGCAACCTCCTGAAAGTGAGAGTGAAACTATGAACTGAGAGAACCTCGAATTGCTAAAGCCCGCAGTCCTTGTCCCACTGAGCGCTGGTTCCGACTCGCAGAGCTTGCAGGTTGAGAGCACCTGAACCTGATCACCGATTTTCCCACCCTGACTCGCTCATGAATGGAGACTCAAAATAGCCGGCTGAGCTTGTTGATCTGGCAAAACCACTTTTATTTGAGGATTATTTGAGGAACACCTAGAGCGCTCTCTCACTTTCCCAGTGGCTTGTGCAGCAAGCCCAACTGCTATCTGCCTAACTCCCTTGTTCTGCTTTGAGGAAAACCTGTCGTAGGTACCAGGTGCTCTGCTGAGCGAGACAACCACTTCTCAGGAGAGTCTGCCGAAGCAACGGATCGGAAGCTTGGATCAAAGCGTTGACCGACAGAGAATTTTGGACTTGAATTTTGGATTTGATTCAATTGAGAAGCGGTGCCTCGCGTTTGGGATGGGGATGAGATATTATCCTCCTCGCCTGAATCACTACATTCATAATCTAACCTATAGCCGATCTCTCCACCAAGGGCGGCAACCATTCTTAACAGGCTGGATCATTCCTTTAACTTGGTCTTTTCATCTCTTTTTGGTTCAGGTCAATGAGGGATCCCAGCATTCTGGATTCGGATTCCTCAGCCTCTTTCCGTCACAGGACACCTGATTTTTTGGGGAAACAAGCTGGCTCGGCGCGAGCCTTGAGCTAAACAGAAATAAACGCAAAAAAACAACGACCAACCCCTGCTTCGGGCTGAATCGCCGGAAGGAACTCATTCCCTATCCTAGAAAACTCATTCCAGCTGTAGCTCGTTTTCCAGGTTAAGAGAATCTTGATTTCGGGGCCGAGAACGCAGGATCAGCAGGGAAAAGTAGGGGGGCTGGTAGTCGGCCAGTCCTTCCAGGGTGGGGAAGAGGGTTTGCTGGGGCCAGCCGGCCCAGACCACCAAGCTGGCTTGTTGCAGCCAACCTCTTTCGGCCAGCCACTGCCAAACCTGAGGGTAGACAGAGGCCACTTTCATGAGGACGACTACCTCAGCCCAGGCACAAGCCTGCTCCAGTTCCGAGAGGGCGAACAGAGCCGGTAAAATCGCCAATTTCTCGGAGCCGAGCACCAAGGGGGATCCCAGGGCAGCAGCGGCAGCTAAGGGAGAGCACACGCCCGGTATGGCCTGGATGGGCAAGGCGGGGATCCGCTGCCGCAGGGCTTGGGCCACGTAGGCAAAGGTGCTGTAGAGGCCCACGTCTCCCTCACAGATGAAGGCGACATCTTCTCCCCTTTCTAGGAGTGGGGCTAGTTGCTGGGCAGCCACTCGCCAGGCAGCTTGCAGGACTTCCGGCTGGGTGACAAAGGGCAGATGAAGAGGCAGCAGGGTTTGTTCCGGTCGCAGCCAAGGGCGCACAATCTGATAGGCCAGGCCCGGCTGGCCGGCGGCATTTTGGGGACAGGCCACCCAGTTGACCGTGCTGAGGATGCGGGCTGCTTTGACCGTGATCCAGTCGGGATCCCCTGCTCCAGCACTGATCCCCCAAAAGGTTCCCAGACCCATACTTATTACGTATCAGGCGGTCTCTGTACTGCCCGTACTTCCTTCCTTCAGGCGATCCAAGGCTTCCTGCAAGGAGTTGCGCAAAGATAGGAACTTCTCCAGGCGCACCAGTTTCACCGTTTGGGTAATGCGGGGGTTGCTCACCACCTGAAAGATACCTGCGCGGCCCTGCACCAGCTTGGCCAATTGCACCAGGGCGCCGACGCCAGAGCTGTCGATGAAGTCGATCCCTGTCAAATCCAGGATCAGGTTAGGGGATCCCTCTTCCAGGTATTTGGTGACCACCTTAACAAAGACCGGCTCGGAAAAGGCATCCAGAAGGCCAGTCAGGTGAAAGACCTGGCAGTTTTCCAGCGCCTCGCGGCTGCCGCGCAAGCTGACCGTCAGAGATAGGGGTTCCGGAATGGCTCTTCTCCTTTCAACCATCTCGACAGAAGGGAACACCTGAGAGAGGCCCCAGGGTGGGTTCAATCTCGGGTGTGGAGATAGCTTAGCATCCCCGTTCTCCGCGGGAGACGGTATTTTTCCGCGGGGTCTTCGGGGGAATTACGCCTGGGAGCAGGGATCTCTTCTTTCTGTTCCCTCGTGGCAAGCCAGGAGTCCTTGGGTAGGATGGGGGCAACTGTGCCGGCAAGGTCGGCCCGCAGTGCACGAATGGCTTTTGGGAGCCTGTCAGGTTTTTAAGGGGTAGGCGGTTGGGAGAGGATCACCAAGATCCAAAGATGCAGCAGCAACGATTCAACCTTTCCCCCATCACTCTAGCTGGGGTGGGTTTGGGCTTGACGGCTGCCGCCTTTGGTGCCGCCTGGGGAACAGGGATCTACCTTCAAGATCACGTGCTGCCGCAGGTGGAAGCAACCCTCTCGCAAGCGATGCGCCGGCGCGTGGAATTGGGGGAGGTGAGGTTTCTGGCCCCCTGGCAGGTGAGCTTGGGAGAAAGCCGCGTTGAACATCTGGCCAGTATCGGCTCCATCGACCTCAGCCCTGATTTCTGGACTTGGCTGCAGACGGGTCAGTGGGTGCTGAATGTTACCCTAAACCAGCCGCAACTGCTGCTGATGGAAACGCTGGATCGCGGCTGGGCGGATGTGCAGTTTCAACTGCCCGAAGGGGAGGGATCCCTGCCCTTGCATGGGCTGAACATCCGTTTGCGCCAGGGATCCCTGACGGCCATCCCTTTGGTGGGGGAGCGACGCCAGTTTGATCGGCTGCAGGGCCAGGTGCAGGTGTGGCTGACTCACAATGCCCCGCCAGGAGAGGAGGATCTTTTCGGGGGGCGGGCCAGTTTCCAGGCGACGGCACGGTTGCTCCCTCGGGAGGGGGAGGGGGGGTACCCCCTGCAGCTCAGGGGGGTGGCGGATTTTGCCCAGGCTTCCGGTTCGGTGACGCTTTCTGCGGCTCGTCTGCCTTTGGATCTCTTGCCCAGTGTGGTGCCGGCGGCCCCTTTTGCGGAGGTGCAGGGGGAAACTGGCTTGGATCTCCAGGTGCTCTGGCGGCGGGATCAACCGCTGGAGTTGACGGGGCAGGCCCAGGTTCAACAGGCTCGGCTGGATCTGGAGAGGTTGCCCCATCCTTTTGAAGAGGTGAAGGGCTCCGTTCGCTTTACCTTGCAGGGGTTGGAGCTGGAGGGGGTGAGCGGTCGCTTTGGTCAGCTTTCCTTTGCCGAGCTAAAAGGCCCGGTGGTCTGGGAGCAAGGACAGGGGTTTGGTTTGCAGGCGGAACTGGTGCCGGCCAGTCTTCAACAGATCCAAGAGACGTTTGACGTGACTGGCCTGCCGGTGGCGGTGGAGGGGGTGGTAGGGGGATCCGTAGCGGTCACTGGAGCCTTGGATCAGCCGCAGATCCGGGGACAGTTGCGGGGGCTTTCGCCGGGGCGGGTGGATCGCCTGCCGGTGTCGGAGTATGCCTTTGGCTTCCACTTTGCGGATCAAACCTTGACTTTTGAGGCAATCGACCTAAGGGCGGCGGGGGGTCGCATTCAGGGATCCGGCCAATTGCAATGGGCTGCTGGCTTGGCGGGCCAGTTCCAATTGCAGGTGACGGGGATGGATGCGGAGCAGGTGCTGGCTTTCTACGGGGGAGACTTGCCGCGCCGGGGCGCTCTTCCTTGGGTGGGGCCGGTTTCCGCTCAAGTGCAGGTGGCGCTGACGGGATCCCAACCGCGGGCGGAGGCCAGCTGGGAAAGTCTTGGGGGAGAGATTGCCGGAAGAGGGCAGCTGCAGGTTTTGCCGGAGGGTCGGGACTGGGTGGTGCAGGTGCCGCAGGCGGTGCTGGACGTGGGCGGAGGCCGGGTGGCGGTGGCGGGGCGGTGGGCGGGGGGACAGCTCCAGACGCAGTTGGCTCCTCAGGAGGTGCCGCTGGCCTTTTTCAACCCCCAATGGCCGGGATCCCTCTCAGGAGCCCTCACGGCGCAGGTGAACACGGCTGAGGTGTCGGAGCTGGGCTTTTTGGGGGCGCTGCGGGCGCAAGGGTCGCTGGCTTTGTTGCAGCCTTTGGGAGCGAGGGGACGGCAGTGGGTTGAGGGCATCCGCGGCCAGGTGACTTGGGAGGGATCCGGACTGCATATCCAGGAGGCGGAGGTGTTGGCAGGTGGCACTCGCCTGGCCAGGGTCGAAGGGCAGATCCCCTTGGATCCCCAGACGCTGCAGGTGGGATCCCTGGATCTGAGCTTTACCACCGACGGGATTACGCTGGCAGAAGTACCCGGCCTGCCGCCGCTGGTGAAAGGAGTGCTGCAGGGATCCGGCCAGATCCGCGGACCTCTGGACACCTTGCAGGTGACTGGCAAGGCGCAGTTGCGGGGCTTGCAGGTGGGAGATGTGGCCTTTGAAGACTTGGCCGGGCCCTTTCAGGGGTCTGTTCAGGGGACGGAAGTGGATCTGCGGGGGAAGCGGGATCGACTGGCGCTGCAGTTGGATCCCCAGTTTCAGCCTTTGCAGTTTCAGGTGCAGCGGGGCGAGGCGGAAATTCGCGGCCAACGCCGGCAAGAGGAGCTCCAGGTGGCAGTGAACCAGTTGCCTCTGGCTTTGCTGGGGGGGGTGGCTGCCGGGCCGTGGGCCAGCCTACAGGGAACCCTCGATGGGGAGGTGGCAGTTGACCTGGCGAGTGGTGCTGCCCAAGGACGGGCTGCGGTGGCGGATCTGCAGTTGGGAGGGATCGAAGTACGGGGCTTTTCGGTGGATTTCGACTACCACGCTGGTAATGGTTCTCCTCGCCTAGAGATCGCCCAAGCTCAACTGGATTTGTTTGAGAGCACCTACACCGCTAGCGGCACCCTGGAGCTGCCTGCAACTCTTCTGCAAGCCGGTTTGGATCCCACCTTGGCGGCTCTCGCTCCCCAAATTGACCTAGAGATCAGCACCCATCAAGGTCGGCTAGAAGATATCATCTCCGCCTTCAAGTGGCGGCAGTGGCGCGACCTCACCACCCGGGGTTTCCAATTGCCCCCCTTGGGCCCTGCCTCGGTGTTGGAGACCGATCCGGTTGGTTCGCCCAACCATCCTCTCCTGGAGCAGCTGGAGTACTATGCCCAGATCTTGGCCGTCCACCTGGAGACCTTGGCCAGCCGCATGGATCCGCTGTTCGCGTCAGCGGTGCGGAGCACTTTCCCGCCGCCCACAAGTCTGCGAGGGGAATTCCAAGCCAGCGTTAGCCTGGTCGGCAGCCTCAACCGGCCTAGCGTCAGCTTTTACCTTGAGGGCCAGAATTGGCAGGCAGAGGAGTTTGGCATCGAAAGCCTTACTGCCAGGGGCAGCCTGGCTGGAGATGCAGTGGTGTTGGAGCCGCTGCGGTTGCGCAGTGGCGAACGTCAAGCCCTTTTTGTGGGCAAGCTGGGCCTAGAGGAACAGTCGGGATCCTTGCAAATCCAAGGATTGCCTCTGGCTTTGCTGGACCGCTTCCTGCCAGAGGAGCTGGAGCTGCAGGGGGATCTCAACCTGGACGTGGAGCTGGCCGGCAACCTGCGGGATCCCCATGCCCGCGGATCCCTGACAGTGGTCAACGCCCAGATCAACCAGGTGCCGCTGCGGGAGGTGGGAGGACAATTTGACTACCAGCGGGGGCAGCTGCGCCTGGACGGCGCCCTGCTGGCCAATGGTGACGAACCCATTCGCCTCTTTGGCCTAGTGCCCTACACCCTGCCCTTTGCCGAGGTGCGGGCCGAATCCGACCAGATCGACCTCACCCTGCAAGCCAAGCATGGCGGTCTGCGCCTGATCAACCTCTTCACCGACCAGGTGCGCTGGGAAGGCGGCCAAAGCCAACTGGAGCTGGCCATCCGCGGCACCTTGCGAGAGCCCAGCCTGCAGGGGAACTTGAGCGTCAACTCGGGGATCCTCAAGCTGGCAGCCCTGCCGGAGCCCATTACCGACCTCACAGGCCAGATCGCCTTTAACCTCAATCAGCTGCAAGTCCAGGAGCTGCGGGGACAGTTGGGGGGTGGATCCCTTTTGGCTGAAGGCTTTTTGCCCGTCAACTCTCGCGGTGCCCTGCAGATGGACGAAACCTCGCCACCCTTAACTCTGCAACTCCAAGGGATCCAGCTCAACCTGCCCAACCTCTACACTGGCCATCTGGACGGCGAGGTGGCTGTCAGAGGGCTGCTTCTGCAACCTTTGCTCGAGGGGCGGCTGGAGGTTTCTCAAGGGATCGTGGATGTCAGCCCCCGCCGGGCAGAACCTGAGGCCGCAACAGCTGCCGCCGGCTCGACTTCGCCGGATCCCTTCTGGCAGCCGCGGCTCAACGGACTGGAGCTGGTCTTGGGGCCAGGGATCCGCGTGCAGCGTCCCAATCTGTTTGAATTCAATGCTGCCGGCACCTTGCGCCTGTTTGGCACTCCCCAGGATCTGCGCCCAGCGGGCACCATTGCCCTAGAGCGAGGCCGCGTCAACCTGCCCCTTGCCAACTTTCGCCTGGATCGCTCCCGCTCCAATACCGCCACTTTTGACCTAGACAACCCCTTCGATCCCTTCCTGAACCTGCGCTTGATGACCCAGGCCATCGAGGTCTATCGCTTTCCCCAAGAGCTCTCCCCCTTTGACACCAACCGCAACCTGCCGGGATCCCAGCAGAGCATCGAGATTTTCGCCACGGTCAACGGGCGGGCCAGCCAGCTGGCTGAGGCGGATCCCCGCAACGGGGTTCTGGCCCTTTCCAGCAGCCCCAGCCGCTCCCCCGAAGAGATCGTCGCCCTCCTGGGAGGCACAGCTCTGGCCCGCCTCAACCCCGAAGCGGGAGTGGCCGGCCTGGCCGGAACTGCCTTGCTCAACGATGTGCTGGACACGCTGCGGGACACCCTGGGCCTAGACGAGGTGCGCATTAGCCCCGTCCCCCAGGTCGATACCCGCGCTGCCAACCGCTCCTCGATAGGGCTAGCGCTGGAGGTGGCCCGCGATCTGGGGCCAGCCACTTCCATCTCGGTGCAGCGCAACCTAACGGATCCCTTTCAGCCCACCCGCTACAGCGCCCGCTACCGCCTCAACGAGCAAACCCTCACCCGCGCCAGCATCGACCTCGAGGGCAACAATGTCATTTCCATCGAGTTTGAGACCCGCTTCTAATGGGATCCGCTCCGGAGTTTGGCAGCAGGCTTTGGATGGCCAGGGATCCCTTGAAAAAAGATTTAGTGGAAAAAGCTGCCTTACAGGTAACGGCTAATGTCTTCTCCTCGCTCCGCCAAAAACGACAAGGCCCGGAAGCGCAGCCCTGCCACCTGGTCGTAGAGGGGGTTGAGCTTACACATGGGCGGAATGTGCATCACCTTATGGCCAAACAGCACCACATCTCGCTCAAAGGGGCAGCGGGCCGGGATCCACTGGCAAAGGAAATGGGCCAAGCGTGGATCGCGGATGCTAAAGTTATCCATAGCCGATTGAATGGGACGCAACGGAGCCTGCAACCAGTCGCGCAGGTGAGTTGTAGGTTTGAAGTGCACGGAAGTCATGGAACCGGTCAGCTCCTGAGGAGCTCTGCGAGCACGTTGCCAAGAAATAGTTGTGGAACCCATAAGCTTTCACCTCAACCTTTGAAGAAGCAGCAGCCTTTGGTCGGTTACGGCGCGCAAAATTACTAGCCATCGACAATTCTCTGTGTCGAGCTTGTATTCAGGGAAACATTAGCCATCTCTCTTCCCTCTGTTAGTCTGCCTTCTCCAACGGAAAGCTTGCTTCTGTAAACAAGAATCTCTGCTCAACGTTGTAGAGCTACATGTTTTGTCTCCAAAAGTTAACATGTAACGAAAAATACAAAAACTCCTCTGCTCTTGTCCACCAGCCGATTCCCTGTCAGGATCCCTGAAGTTCCTCAGCTTGGGCTCTGGGGCCAGATGGGTATCCATCGCTCCTATTTCTAGGATGGAACAAGCCCTTTGGGCGGAGTAGGGGGATCCCCGTAATCACACTTGCCTTGGCAGGGTTGTTTTTCTTTTGATCGAGTTTGGCTTGGGAGCGTCTCGGTTGGGAGTTACGGAGGATAACAGCCAAGGGATGCCGGCTGCTGAGCGTTCTACAATGCCAGGAGAGATTCCCAGCGGGTGCACATCCGGCGGTGGGTTGGGATCCTTGATTTTGTCTCTGGCTTTCTTGAGAGGCTGCCCATGAAATTGGCCTATTGGATGTACGCTGGCCCTGCCCATATCGGCACGCTGCGGGTGGCCAGCTCCTTCAAAAACGTTCACAGCATCATGCACGCTCCTCTGGGAGACGACTATTTCAACGTGATGCGTTCCATGTTGGAGCGAGAGCGGGATTTTACTCCGGTAACCACCAGCGTCGTTGACCGGCAGGTGTTGGCGCGGGGATCCGACGAAAAGGTGATTCGCAACATCGTCCGCAAAGACGGCGAGGAGCAGCCGGATCTGATCGTCGTCACCCCCACCTGCACCTCTAGCATTTTGCAGGAAGATCTGCATCACTTTGTCCGGCAGGCCCAGTTGGCCAGTCGCTGCGATGTGGTGCTGGCAGATGTCAACCACTACCGGGTTAACGAATTGCAGGCAGCGGATCGCACCCTGCAGCAGATTGTGGAGTTCTATATCACCAAAGCTCGCAAAAGCGGGGAGTTAGACGGCCTGCCCCAAAAGACGGAGCGGCCTTCCTGTAACATCCTTGGCATTTCCACCCTAGGGTTTCACAATGCCCATGATCTGCGGGAGCTGAAGGTGCTGCTGCGGGATCTGGGGATCCAGCTCAACCTGGTGATCCCGCAAGGGGCCAGTGTCCACGATCTCAAACACCTGGGGCGGGCTTGGTTTAATGTGGTGCCCTACCGGGAGCTGGGGCCGATGACAGCTCGCTATCTGCAGCAGGAATTCGGCATGCCTTACATTGAGATCACCCCGATGGGGGTGGTGGAAACGGCTCGCTTCATCCGCCAGATCCAGCAGATCCTAAACGAGCAAGGGATCCCTGTCGATTATGAAGCCTACATCCAGGAGCAAACGCTGCACATTTCCCAAGCGGCCTGGTTTTCCCGCTCCATCGACTGCCAAAACCTAACCGGCAAAAAAGCGGTGGTCTTCGGGGATTCCACCCACGCGGCGGCCATCACCAAAATCCTGGCCCGCGAGATGGGGATCCACGTGGTGTGGGCGGGCAGCTATTGCACCTACGATGGGGAGTGGTTCCAGGCAGAGGTGGGAGGATATTGCGATCAGATCTTGATGACGGAGGATCACACCCGCGTGGCGGATGCGATTGCCCAGGCGGAACCTGCTGCGATTTTCGGCACCCAGATGGAGCGGCATGTGGGCAAACGGCTGCGGATCCCTTGTGGGGTCATCTCGGCCCCCATCCACGTGCAGGATTTCCCTATCGGCTACCGGCCCTTTTTGGGCTACGAGGGCGCCAACCAAATTGTGGACTTGATCTACAACTCCTTTACCCTGGGCATGGAAGATCACCTGTTGGAGATCTTCGGTGGCCACGACACCAAGGAGGTGATTCACAAGAGCCTGAGCGCCGATTCCGACCTCGTCTGGACGCGGGAAGCCCAAGCCGAACTGAACAAGGTGCCCGGCTTTGTGCGCGGCAAGGTTAAACGCAACACCGAAAAATTTGCCCGCGAACGAGGCTTGACCGAGATCAGTGTGGAGGTCATGTACGCCGCCAAAGAAGCTTTTGGAGCTTGAAGGGATCCCGTTGACAACCTTTACCCTGGGTGGGATCTTCCATCTGACGTTTGCCTATGCGTCTCCTGGTTACCGGTGGGGCGGGCTACATCGGCAGCCACACCTGCAAAGCTCTGGCGGCCTCTGGCCATCTGCCCATCACTTACGACAACTTGGTTTACGGGCACCCCTGGGCAGTTCGCTGGGGGCCGTTGGAGATTGGGGATCTCGCCGACCGCCAGCGGCTTGATCAAGTCATCCAGCACTATCGCCCAGAAGGGGTGATTCACTTTGCTGCCTATGCCTATGTGGGCGAGTCGGTCAAGGATCCCGGCAAATACTACCGCAACAATGTGGCCGGATCCCTGAGTTTGTTGGAGGCCATGCGGGATCACGGGATCCCTTACATAGTGTTCTCCAGCACCTGTGCCACTTATGGGGTGCCAGAGCGGATTCCCATTCCCGAAAGTCATCCGCAACGTCCCATCAACCCCTACGGCCAGAGCAAGCTAATGGTGGAGCAGATCTTGCAAGATTTCCAGGTTGCCCACGGGATCCGATCCATTAGCCTGCGCTACTTCAATGCCGCCGGAGCCGATCCCGATGGTGAAATTGGGGAGGCCCATGACCCGGAAACCCACTTGATCCCCTTGGTGTTGGAGGTCGCCGGCGGCCAACGTCCCCACATCACGGTTTTTGGAGATGACTACGATACCCCCGATGGCACCTGTATCCGCGACTACATTCACGTCACCGACCTGGCTCAAGCCCACGTGTTGGCAATAGAAGCGCTGGCCTCTGGCCGACCCGTACCAGCAGCCTACAACCTGGGCAATGGCCAAGGCTTTTCCGTCAAAGAGGTCATTGCCACCGCAGCAGCCGTGACCGGAAAGCGGATCCCGGTGCAAATGGGAGCACGTCGACCTGGGGATCCCCCGCGCTTGGTGGGCGATGCCGGTGCCATCTTTCGGGATCTCAACTGGAAACCTCTCTACACCGACTTGGCCGAGATCATTCAAACTGCCTGGCGCTGGCACCAGAAGCGACCCTATTTCGGCAAATCTAGGCCCCCGTTGAGCTAGGAGCGTCTAACTTGGCGGGCGATAGGATAGGGAGGAACCGCTTGGTTAACCACTGCCCCGCATGGACGATAAGATCACACCCGATACCCTCGCGGTTGTCATGACCACGGTGGGATCCGAAGCCGAGGCCCATCGCTTGGCTCATACCCTGGTGGCCGAACGTTATGTGGCCTGTGCCCAGGTCTTGCCCGGGATCACGTCCTACTATCGCTGGCAGGGATCCCTGCAGGCCGATGCCGAGTTCCTCATCCTGCTCAAATTGCCCGCAACTGCCTATCCCCGCCTGGAACAACGGCTGCGAGAGCTGCACCCCTACGCTGAGCCCGAGATCCTGGCTCTGGCAGCCACTCAAGTGAGCACAACCTATTTGGCTTGGGCCCGAGACCAGGTAGGGTGAGGAATAGCACGAGGTTGGCCATGATCGCCCTCTACCCCGGCAGCTTTGACCCCATTACCCTTGGACATCTCGATGTTATCGAGCGAGCCAGTCGTCTCTTTTCTAAGGTGATTGTCGCCGTCTTGAAAAACCCCAACAAAACCCCTCTGTTCAGCCCAGAGCAGCGGCAAGCCCAGATTAGCCTGTCCACGGCCCATCTCAAAAATGTTGAGGTTGATACGTTTTCAGGTCTGACGGTGGCCTACGCCCGTCAACGGGGGGCAAAGGTGATCGTGCGCGGCTTGCGAGTCTTGTCGGACTTCGATGTGGAGCTGCAAATGGCCCACACCAACAAGCTTTTGGCTCCCGAACTGGAAACCTTGTTCCTTGCCACCGCCAGCGAGCACAGTTTTGTCAGCAGCAGCCTGGTGAAGGAGGTCGCCAAGCTGGGCGGCCCCATCGATCATCTGGTGCCCGCTCCGGTGATTCGAGATTTGCGGGAGCGCTTTCCCTTGGCCTGAGGGCTCAGGGATCCCCTCTCCTTCCCCAATCAGAACTCAAAGGGCTGCATCCCTGCCGTCACCGGATCAAACCCCACCGGGAAGCAGGTGCTGTGATTGTAGAGGGATCCCCTCAAATTGGCCCCTTCCAAGCAGGCTCCCTCAAGGTCGGCATAGCGCAGGTCGGCACAGCGCAGATCAGCCTTCGCCAGATTGCTGCCCCGCAGGTTGGCGTAGCGCAGGTTAGCCCCATGCAAATCGGATCCCTCGAGATTGGCCCCTCGCAGATCGACCCCCCTCAAGAAGGCATACTCCAAGCAGGACTGGGGAAAATGGCGCTCTCCCCGCTGGTAGCGGCTGAGCAACTCTGAGGCCCCTTGTAGAGCACACTGGGCAATGGTTTGAGTCATGGTACTGCTCCCAAATCAGACTGGATGCCTTATCTCTATCCTCATCCCTATCATCGGGTTGGCCGGGTTTTGATCATCCCTGCTTAACAAATGATTTCAGTTTTTGAGTGGATTGTTGCCCCCAAGTTTTTTTGGAAAGATCTATCCTCAGAGATATAGAAGTCTTTCCTAATCGGCAGCTTGTGCGGCAATGTTTCTTAATTCTTTTTGTGAAGGATGCTTAACGGCTGGGCTTGATCGCCAACCCCAAACCCCACCGGGAACGCAAGCTGACCTGATCTTGCTGGGCTGTATGGATCCCTCAATTTCTTCTTTTTCAGCACTCCCCCAACCAGAAGGTGTTTCTCCAGAGCTGATTGAACCAAGATAATTGGGATAATGATCGACTGGATCACATCCGTAGTTTGCGATTGAGTAGGGATTCTCTGCAAGCGATATAGACCCTTATCTCTGTTCAGGATGTTCACCTTTCTTTAACTAGAGCTCTATGCCCAAACGTAAGCGAATCGGGATCCTCACCAGCGGCGGCGATTGTGGCGGCCTCAACGCCGTGATTCGAGCGGTGGTGCGGCGGGCCCGCGACTACGACATGGAAGTTTATGGCATCAAAGATGCGACGGCAGGGCTCATGGCTCGACCGGTGGAGGCGGAGCTGCTGGATGTGAAGCGGGTTTCCGGCATTTTGCGCTACGGCGGCACCATCTTGGGTACCGTGAACAAAGGCAACCCCTTCGCCTACCCTATGCCCGACGGCAGCTTGGTGGATCGCTCGGCAGAAGTGATCACCGGCTACCACCGGCTTGGGTTGGATGCGCTGATCGGGGTGGGGGGGGATGGCAGCTTGGCCATTCTCCGGCAACTGGCCCTGCAGGGGGATTGGAACTTTGTCGGGATCCCCAAGACCATCGACAACGATGTCGGTGCCACCGAGTATTCGGTGGGGTTCAACACAGCTCTGAGCGTGGCTGTGGAAGCCCTAGATCAGCTCACCTACACGGCCATCAGCCACAGCCGAGTCATGGTCATGGAGGTGATGGGGCGGGATGCTGGCCACATTGCCATCAGCGCTGGCATTGCCGGGGGGGCGCATGTGATTTTGATCCCGGAAATTCCCTACAAGCTGGAGAATGTCTGCAAAAGAATCCGCGACCGCAAAGAGCGGGGCAATAACTTCAGCATCGTGGTGGTGGCGGAGGCAGTTCGCACCGAGTCGGGGGAGCCGGTGACCTACACCAACAGCCTGGGGCAGTCTCTCTACGGCGGCATTGGCCATTACATCGGCAATGAGATCGCCCTGCGCACCGGCATCGAAACCCGGGTTATGGTTTTGGGCCACCTGCAGCGGGGAGGTACGCCTTCTCCTCTGGATCGCCTGCTGGGAGCAGCCTTTGGGGTGGCTGCTGTGGACTTGATCGCCCAAGGCAAATACGACCGCATGGTGGCCTGGCAAAATCGGCGGGTGGTGGATGTGCCCCTGGCAGAGGCCATCTCCCAGTATCGGCGGGTGGAGGTGGACGGGGCTTTGATCGCCACAGCCATTGGGCTGAATACCTACGTGGGCGAGGTGGATCCGCAGCTTTTGCGCAGCATTTCCCCCTGATCTTCCGGCAAAAACGACACGTGGGCAGAGACGATCTTCCAGCCGATATCGGGGAACCTGTACCCCATCTGGCTTTGGCGGCCCAAGCGAGGGATCCCGTTCACCGGACGGCGAAACTCTAAGGTGACCGAGCCGCAATCCGCCCCAAAGGTGACTACCTGCAAACGCAGCATCTCGCGGGCCAAATTCGTGGGAGGACGCCGTTGGCGAAAAGCCTTGATCTCGTCTCCCCCGTAGAGATTTTCCCCCACACCAAAGCGCACCACCTGGGGGCCATCCCAAAACAGGCGGTTCAGGGTGGGCACATCATTGCTCGTCAGGGCAGCTTCGTACTGATGGTAGAGTTCGGTTAGCTCTGCCACCACCTCGGGGCGATTGACCAGAGTCATGGGCCAGGCTCTTGTGCAGTCGAAATGGGCCTTGCCATCTTATCGGCTCAAGGAGCAGCAGGAGGTTCTAAAAGAACAGCGGGATCCCCCACCTTGCTCTGTCAGACAGCAGACAGCGGCAAGACATCTCCGGGTAGTCGGATCCAAGTCTAGGGGCTGAGAACGGCTTGCAAAGACCGCACATCGCAGTAGTACACCTGATGGCGGTGGGCATACCCCTTCAGCTCCACAGCCTGATGGGAGAAGCAGGCGGCTGCCTGCCCCAGCTGTTTGGCCAAGCAGGTATAGGTGTCCTGGCTGATCGCCAGGTCGGCGTTGAGGGTGCGGGTAGCGCTCTCGATGCGAAAGGCCAAATTCACCGTATCTCCCAGAGCCGTATATTCTTGGCGGGTGTTGTTGCCCACCTGGCGCACGATCGCCGAGCCTGTGTTAACCCCTGCCCCCAGACGAATGGGAGAAGGCAGCGGAAACTCACCGTTCAGCTGCTCGGTCATTTGAAACAGCTTCGCTATGGCCTGCAAAACCGACTTCACATCGAGGTGAATTCCCGGCACTTCCGTGCCCAGAGAAGCAGTGTTGGCTTGGGGCACATGGAACCAAACGGCCATAATCGCATCGCCAATGTATTTATCGACAGTGCCCCCGTACTGCTGAATGATATCCCCACCCCGCCGGAACCAATCGCCCATCACCTGGGAAAGCAGGCGCTCGTCCAGTTGTTGAGTCAGTTGTCCGTAACCTCGCACATCCACCACCGCCACCGAGATCAGCCAGCGGGTTTGTAAAACCAGGGTGTCCGAAGGTTTGGCCGCGGGGCTGGGTTCCGAGCTGGCCAGGGATCCGCTGTGGAACTCCAGCTGGGATTGTCCAAGGGTGAGGTGATCCCCATCCTGCAGCAGGGTGGGAATGCTGACGCGGCGATTGTTGACAAACGAGCCGTTGCGGCTGCCCAGATCGATGAGATAGATGCTGTTGTTGTCGAGGTATTGCAGCAGGGCATGTTGGCGGGAAACGCTGGGATCGCTCAAGACGATGGCGTTGTCCTCATCACGGCCTAGGGTCCAAGCGGTCGCTCCCGAGAGAATGTGTTTCCTCTGGCTGCCATCCGGCTCTTTTAAGATCACGTAGGGTGCGGCAGTGGCGGCAGATTCGCCTGTGACGCTCATGATGGGATAAGTTGTAGACGCGACCACACTTCAAATATGATACCCCGCTCCCCTTCGGTTGATCGGGAAGATGCCTGGGCTGGATTTCTAGGCTGTCTTCGTCGAGAGATGGAGGTCTGAGGATGGGCTTGGCGGGGGGCCAACCCGACCGATATCATTTTGTGTAGATACGTTAAGGCGTATGCTGGATCCCTCCCATCCCATTCCCGCTGAGCAACAGCCGCTCCGGCAATATGCAGAGCTGAGGGAAGCCTTTCCTTTTTCCTGGCCTGCTTTGGGGTGGATCCCTTACTTAAAACGAATCTTTGGGGTTTGGGGAGCTGTTGTGCTGGCGGTTTCCCCGCTGGTTTGGAGCAGCTTTGCCGGAGATTGGGGCCACTTTGTCTCTGGGTCGGTGCTGGGGGCCAATGTCTTGCTCGGCCTGGTGTTGCTCCATCTCTACTTGGGATGGGCTTATGTGCGGCGGCGCTTGGTACAAGCCCAGATTCCCTATGAAGAAAGTGGCTGGTACGATGGGGCGATGTATGCCAAGTCAGAAGAGGAGCTGGCTCAGCATCGGCTGATTGTCAGGTATCAGATTGATCCTGTGTTGCAGCGCCTGCGACGGAGCTTGTGGGGCGTAGTGGGCTTGAGTGGGTTGGTGGCCCTGCTGTGGCCTCTGGGGTAGGCAGTTGGTTGGCTGTTTTTAGGATCCCGGACAGTGCACATCACTTCTGATCTGGCTCAAACCCTGCGACCCACCGCTGTGGCCATCGGGAACTTCGATGGCTTGCATCTGGGCCATCAGAAGGTGCTGCAGCCGATTCGAGATTCTCTTCAGGGGGTACGTACTGTCCTCACCTTTCATCCCCATCCCCAGGAAGTCTTGACGAGGCGGCCTCAGCTGTTGCTCACTCCCCCTGCCGAAAAGCTGGATCTGTTGGCGCAAATGGGCTTTGAGCAGGTGGTACTGCTCCCCTTCACCCCTGCATTTGCCTGCCAGCCCCCCCAAGAGTTTATCCAAACGGTACTTGAACAGGGCCTGCGCGTTCGCCATCTCAGCGTCGGTTGGGATTTTTGCTTTGGTCACCGTCGCTCCGGCAACGCCCAAACGCTCCAGGCTTGGGGATCCGAGCGCTGCATTCCGGTGGAGGTGATCCCGGAGACGAAACTCAACGGGGAACGGGTGAGCAGCTCTCGCATTCGAGCTGCCTTGGCGACCGGGGAGGTGTCCACCGCCGAAGCGCTCTTGGGTCGTCCTTACCGGCTAACGGGAGAAGTGGTGCAAGGGGATCAGCGGGGCCGACAACTGGGCTTTCCCACCGCCAACCTCCGCTTGCCTCCGGAGAAGTTTTTGCCCCGCGATGGGGTGTACAGCGTTTGGGTGGATGTGCCTGCTGCTGCGGCAGCTCTACCTGGGGTGATGAACATTGGCCATCGGCCCACGTTTGCCGGTTTACAGCACACCGTCGAGGTGCATCTATTGGATTGGACAGGAGATCTCTACGGGCAAGAGGTGCGGGTGGCGCTACGGGGCTTTATCCGCCCAGAGCGGAGATTTCCCACGGTGGCAGATTTGATTCAGCAAATTCAGCAAGATTGCCAAACAGCCCGCCAGCAATTGGGTTTGGCTGAGCAAGTGGGTATGGTGTAGGGGGATCTATGCCGAAGAGAGCTCGCAAGCGCCAAGGCTCACCCAGGCGCTGGTGCCATCTCGCCAGTATTCTTTTTTCCAGATGGGGGCGTTGTGCTTGAGAGTGTCAATGGCAAATTGGCAGGCAGCAAACCCTTCGGCCCGATGAGGGGTGCCCACCGCCACCAAGACGCTGATCTCGCCAATGCGCAGCTTGCCGATGCGGTGGTGGATGACCACACTGTTGGCATCTGGCCAGCGCTGCTGAATTTGTCGGGCAATATCGGCGAAGACCTTCAGGGCCATGGGCTCATAGGCTTGGTATTCCAGGTAATCGACAGGGCGGCCATTGGTGTTGTCTCGAACGGTACCGCTCATCACCACCACGGCCCCATTGCCCGGATGGGAGGCCTCTTGGTGGACACGGTCGATGGATAGGGGAGCCAGGGTAATCTGGAAGGAAGTCTTCAGGACGGTCAGGAGATTCATGATGGCCCAATAAGGGATCCCCACAGCAATGCTATCGCTTCTGACCATTCCACCGTAGCTCCGTAGGTATCGCCCGTGTGTCCTCCCAACTGGCGGTAGATCCAGTAGCCCACGGCCCAAGCCCCCAGGGCGGATCCCAGCGTCCAGAGCAGCAAAGGGGGCCAAGCCAAGAGCCCGACCCAGCCCAACCCCCCGGTGATGGCCAGCACAAGCAGAGTGCCCGGCCACAGGGATCCCGGCAGGGAAGTGGAGTCTTTGAGGAAGCGGGCGGATCCCTGCTCTCGCAGATAGGGGTACAGGGCAATGGCGAGCAACTGGCCCCAACGCCCCCAGGCGGGCACCAGCAGCAAGAGGGGCCAAGCTCGAACGCTGCTCAGGGCAGCAAATTTCAGCAGCAGCAGCAGCACCAAGGCCAGTACCCCATAGGCCCCGGTGTGGCTATCGCTCATCACCTGCAGACGGCGACGGGATCCCTGCAAGTCAGATTTTTGCCCATCCTCAGTTGACCGTTCCGGATCCCCTTTGTAAGGATTCTTGTGGACATTGATCGCCAAGCCATCGGCAGTATCGGCCACCCCGTCCAGGTGCAGCCCACCGGTCAAGAGAACCCACAGGGCCAAGAGCAAAGCGGCCCGCACCGGATTGGGGAAAACCTGCAGCAGGATCCCGGCCAAGGAGAGGATCCCGCCCAGCAACACACCTACCCCTGGCAGCCAGGCGGCAATGCCCTCAAACGGCAAGTCTCCGACCCACCCCAGAGGCAGGGCCGTGTAGAAAGTCAAGGCTGCCCAGAAGCGCCGCAATCGCTCAGTCCTTGAGTCTGTGTAAAGGGATCCGCCAATCCAGCCCTCTGGGAGAGAAAATAGGAATCCTTGCGAACGGTGCGCCCCACCACAATGGTGAGCTTGACAATGGTGAGCTTGACAATGGTGAGCTTGGCCACCAAAGCTCCGATGGCGCCCACCGCGGCCA
>NZ_JANSIL010000159.1:0-23286 GCF_047462015.1 Synechococcus sp. R5-13
GAGCAGAGCAGGCCCAGGGCTACTGAAAGCCCGCTCCGTACCGCTTAGCGGTCGGAGTCGGGTAGTTTACAAGCGGCTAGCCGCGGTTCAGGCTATCGCGAAAGTCCGCCGGCCAGTTGAAGGCTCGCTTCTGCAGAAAGCTGCCAGCTCCCAAAGGTTCTAAAGGCCGGCAAACCCATCCAGCTGGCTCGGAGGAGAGATGGGCGTGTCAGGACAGGGATCCCACCGGCGCGAGATATTTTCCGTCTATGAGAAAGATGCCATTGGCAAACTGCACACTGTAGGTGCCCAACAGCCGCCGCTGCAGGATCACCCCTTGTTCGTGCAAGCGGATCAAATGGGCCGGGCGCAACATCGGCATTGGGTCAGCCGTTTTTAGGTAAGGAGGCATCTCCACCACTTGAACCGTTGCCCCCACTGGCAGTAAACCCTGGGCTTCAGACATAACGGGAGTCCATGTGGCAAGTGTCTCTAGCTTAGCTGAACGTAGGACGATGTATGCCCAAAACCGAACCCGAGCAGGATGACAGCATTAGGGCAGATCCCAGAGGAGCCGAACAGATTGGATCCCCGAAGAATTGTTGTAAGATTTTTATCAAGCACGAGGATTCAACGAGATAAAAAGGTAACATCTTGCAAGGTGAGTTGGTTTTTCCCACAAAGAAAAAGCAGTCGGCCTTTCGGGGTGCTGCCAACTGATCGCCAATTTGCTACCATACCATGAACTCTTGGTACCCATTTTTTGTGTCCTTGGATACGGAAACCTCATTTGCCGAGGCAATTTAGGGGTTCTCTTGTCCTGGAGCTGTGGGCGCAGGGCTTAGCAAGCTCGCCTTCGGCCTACGCACCAGCCAGATCTTTGCCGAAATTCTGTAGAAGTGTTAAGAATAGTTACATTGGTTTGCTATCTTCTCAGTTTTCATACTCGTCCTTACTTCAGCGCTGCGAAACGACCATGCTAGATCCCATTCCCCCCCCAGCCCTTGAGGAATATCTATTGGAAACGGGCATTATCGACCGTTCTCAACTGAGCCTGGCCAAGAAGCTGCAGCATCGCCAGCAAGGGCCGTTGCTGATGATCCTTTTGGAGTTGAGTTTCATCGATCTGGAGCAGCTCAGCCGCCTTTTGGATTTGGGCCGCGCCTACCCTTTTGATCATGCTGCAAACGCTGGATAGTCTTCAGCCCAACTGGCAACAGGCTCTGGCTCGGTGGTTCGCTGCTGAGCAGGGATCCCTGCTGCTGAAAAGCTGTGGGGGCCAGGATCTGGCGAAGCTGCGCAGTGTTTTGCAACAGATCTGTTCTCCTGTCCAGTCTGTTACGTTGCTAACAGAAGACTTGGAGGTGGTGGCCGGCCCATTGACGCTCCAAAGCTGGGATCCTCAAGCGACGGGCCATTTTGCCCACCTTTATCTGGAGCGTTCCGCCTCTAGCTCACACATGAGTCGTTTGGCGGCTATTGTTGCTCGGTTGCGCGCTCCCGACGGGTGTCCTTGGGATCGGGCCCAAACTCCAGAGTCTCTTACCCCCTACATTCTTGAAGAAGCGTATGAGACGGTAGCTGCCATTCGAGCCGGGGATCCGGCAGCAATTGCCGAAGAGCTGGGGGATTTGTTGTTGCAGGTGGTGTTGCAGTCTCAGATCTTTGCCGAGCAGAACCACTTTGATCTGGAAGCTGTGGCTGCGGGAATTGCCGATAAGCTCATCCGCCGTCACCCCCATGTGTTTGGGGATGCTGTGATGGCAGATCTTCCGGAGTTGCACCGCTCTTGGGAACAGATCAAGCAAAGGGAGCGACCGGATCAAAGCCTTGGCCAAAAACTGCTGCACTATGCCCAAAGTTTGCCTCCCCTAATGGCTGCCCTGAAAATTTCCTGCAAAGTGGTGGGGGCAGGGTTTGAGTGGCCAACGGTGGAGGGGATCTGGGCCAAGATCCGCGAGGAAGAAGCCGAGCTGCGTCGAGAATTGGAAAGGGATCCCCCCGATCCAACTCGCCAGGAAGCCGAACTGGGGGATCTGCTTTTTGCCCTGGTCAACTTGGGCCGTTGGTATGGTTTGGATGCTGCCCAAGCTCTAACCCAAACCAACCTGCGCTTTGCTCGCCGTTTTTTGCGCATGGAAGAGCTGGCTCAGGAACCAGCGGGATCCCTGCCCGGCGATGGCATAAGCTCCCTTCTGAAAGGACGCAGTTTCCAGGAGCTGGAAGTCCTCTGGCAACAGGCCAAGCAAGAGTATCCCTAGTTTCGTTTCTGGATGTGGGGTTGAGCCGGTGCCAGCTCTGAGGGGGTATCCGCCCACACAGTCTTGGGGCAAGTTCTCTTTGTAGGGTAGGAGCTGTTCTGAGCACCTGTCTCTATGTCGGCTATGTCTCCAGTTTCTTTCCTTGAGCAGGCTGGGGCTTGGATTGAATGCCTGCCCACATGCCAGAATGCAGCAAACCCCCCTCGCTATGCTCCTGTACGGGCCGGGGAGTATATTCGCTCTAAGCTGAAGGTTTCGATGATTGGGGAGGCAGGGCAGAGCTCTCGGAGATCTCAAACTCAGATAAAGTTTCAAAGCTCCCCGGCAGAGGATACAGCTACCTCCTGGCTTTGATTCGAGAGCAGTTTGGGTTACCTGATCTCAAGGCTCGGCTGCCTGTGGTGAAACCTCTTGCCCGTCATTTGGCCTGTGCAAATTCAGATCCGCCATCTCATCGAATATCGCTACAGTCGTCCAGTCCAACTGGAGCCCCACACGGTGCGATTGCGACCGCGCTGCGACGGGATCCAAACTCTCCTGGCTTTTGAGTTGCAGGTGGATCCGCAGCCGGTGGGCCAATCGGCGCTGGTGGACCTGGAGGGCAACGCGGCGGTTCGGCTCTGGTTTGGGGATCCCACCGAGCATTTGCGCATTCAAACTCAGGCCACGGTGCTCACCCTGCGGCAGAATCCCTTCGACTACCTGCTCTGCGATTGGGCCACCCATCTCCCCATCGACTATCCCAGCACGCTGGCAGCCCAATTACAGCCTTATCTGACGGCTCAGGCGGATCCCGGCATCCAGGCCTTGGCCTGGGAGCTATGGGATCACGTGCAGGGGGAAACGACAGCTTTTCTGCCGGCGCTGAACCAGCGCATCTATTCAGAATGCCGCCACATCTTGCGGGAAAAGGGGGATCCCTGGCCTGCCGGCTTGACCTGGCATCGCAAAACCGGAGCCTGCCGCGATTTGGCCCTGGTGTTCATGGAGGTCTGCCGTACGGTAGGCTTGGCCGCGCGCTTTGTCAGTGGCTACCAGGTCAGCCCCTCACGGCCTTCGGGGGAGAGCATGGGCGGAGAACCCCCAGAGCCTGGGCGCCGTCATCTGCACGCTTGGGCGGAGGTGTACTTGCCGGGGGCCGGTTGGCGGGGCTTTGATCCCACCCAGGGGTTGGCCGTGGCCGATGGTCATGTGGCTTTGGCGGCCAGCGCTTACCCCAGAGATGCCGCTCCCATTTACGGCCATTGGCTGGGCAAGGGCGTTCACAGCAGTATGAGCTACACCATCCACATCCAGGCGGGATCTTCTGCGCAAAGCCAAGCCCAGCTTGCTGCAGACAGCCTTAGCACTTCACCAAAAGTGCGGAGCTGAAGCCGTAGAGCTTCAACTTGGCCGGATCCCAAAGCGAAAATTTGAGATAGCATAGCCTAGCCAAGATCTAGAGAATCTGCCGAGGGATCCCGTTGACCCAGTCTATTGATGTCCCCACCAGCGTTGATACGTTTTTGCAGGAGTTGGCCGCCATTCAGCAAGTTGGGCCGAAGCGAGTGGCCATCCTGGGCAGCCGTCATGTGCCCATTACCCATCAGTATTTGATCGAGACCCTCAGCTATGCTTTGGCCCTCACGGGCAATCAGATCCTCACATCCGGGGCTATTGGCACCAACTTGGCCGTCATTCGGGGGGCGATGCGGGCGGACATGAAGTCCTTGACGGTGATCTTGCCGCAGAGTTTGGAGCGACAGCCGGCAGAGTCGCGGGCCAGCCTGGAGCAGGTGCTGCATCTGGTGGAGCATCCGGAAAACGACCATCTTCCCTTGGCGGAGGCCAGCCGCCTGTGCAACCTGGAGATCATCAGCAAGTGCCAGCAGTTGATCTGCTTTGTCTTCCACGACAGCGTCACGCTGCTGGATGCCTGCAAGCATGCTGAGGAACAACACAAGTTGGTCACTCTCTTCTATTTCGACTGATTTGCCCTTCTACTTTCTTCCTCGGTATTGAGCTTGCGGCAGGGGGAAGTGTTCTTGCAGCCAGGCTTCAGCTTCTGCCGGGGTGGTGAGTTCGCCGTTCAGGGTGAGGCAACGCAGTTGCTCCAAAATGGCTTGGAAGGGGCGACCTGGCTTATAACCCAGACGACGCAGATCGTGGCCGTTGAGCAGCGGCTTCACCCAGTACCACTCCTGCAAATAGCGCCAGATCAGCCGCCGGGCCGGCTTGGGGGCGATCCCAGCCAACAAAATCACCGCCGGGATCCGCAGCCCCTGCAGCAGTTGCACCACCTGGGCCGGAGAGAGGGTGCCGGGATCCAATTGGGCCAACAGGGTTTGGTAATAGGAGGAATGGCTGAGGCGTTCGATGCCTGCTTGGGTGAGGTGGAGTTGGCTGGCCACCTGGGGGGCTTGGGGTAGGGTGAGGAGGAGAGCCTCTAGGCGCAGTTGCCAGATCTCCTGGGATCCCAGCTCAGGATAGCGGCGGCGAAAGTGATAAGCCCAGCGGCCCACCCGTTGCAACCGCCGGCACAGGGAGGGATCCCACTCCAGGTCGGGGTGAATACAGCGCAAAGCTCCCCATTCTGCTAGCCGCTCAAAGGCTTGGGGCCAATCGCGGGCTCCGAGAATATAGGCCAGCTCCTGCTTGAGGCGATCCCCGCCGACGGCATCGTGCAGACCACTGGCCACGGCAGCGCGGATCCATTTTTCTGTGGTCGAGTCCAGGGCGAAGCCCAAGCGCACCGCAAAGCGCACCGCCCGATAAATGCGGGTGGGATCCTCGATGAAGCTGTTGGGGTGTAATGCCCGGATGATCCCCTGTTGCAGATCCGCTTGTCCGCCGAAAAAATCCAGCACCTGTCCTCGCTGGGGGCCGTTGAGGCGCAAGGCCAAGGCGTTGATGGAAAAATCCCGCCGATAGAGGTCTTGCTGGATGGATCCCATGGCCACTTCGGGGGGAGAGGCCGGGTAGGGATAAAACTCCGTGCGGGCGCTGGCGATATCCACACAAAAGCCTCCTGGCCAGATCAAGGCCGCCGTTTGGAATTTGCCGTGGATCTCCAGCCGCGCTTCCGGGAAGTGCTGTTTGAGCGCTTGTCCCAAAATCAAGCCCCAGCCCGGGGGATCCGTCCCATCCAGGGCCGGAGAGTAGGGCCCATCCACCACCAAGTCCAGATCCAGCCGCTCCAGGTTGGGTGAGGGCTGCCGTCCCCACCGGTGCAGCAGCAGATCCCGCACCGTTCCCCCCACCAGATACAACCTCAGGCCCTTCTCATCGGCGAGGCGGGCGGCCTGCTCCAGCAACTGTCGATGCCGCTCCGACAGGGCCGCGAAGGTGAGATCCAAAGGGCAGGAAAGGGTGGGCAAAGCCAACTGCGGTGAGAGGGCCGGCAACTCGTGTAGGTGCCGCAACACATCGGTGCGAGTTACAATGCCCACCAACTGTCCATCCTGGAGAACCGGCAGGCGGCCAATATCCCACTGCACCATCAACCGCTGAATCTCCGCCAAGGGGGTGTCGGGGGAGAGGGTTTTCACGTCGGTGGTCATGTAGCCCTTGACGGGGGCATGGCCAAACCCGTGATGCAGGGCGATATCGATATCCCGCCGCGAGATCACCCCCACCAGGCGACCTTGAGCGTCCACCACCACCAGGCCGGAATGGCCGTAGCGCAGCAGCACCCGCTGGGCCTCGTCGATGGTGATCTCCGGTCGGATGGTGCGCACCGGAGCCGACATCAAATCTTTGGCCGTCACCGGGGGCGGGATCCGCTCTTGGACAGCCTGCCTGAGGGCCGCCATGACTTGGGCCGGGTCGGGCAAAGGCTGCTCTGGGCTGGCTTTTAACGTGGCTGCTGCAGCACAATCGTGTCCACCGCCGCCGTAGAGGGCCATCACCCTGCCCAACTGGGCAAACTCCTGCCGCGCCCGCCCGATCAGGCTGAGCCGCTCCCCCTGCCGCGCCACCAAGAGCAGCACATCCACTCCCGTCAGATCCATCAGCCGCATCACCAGGCCGGCCAAGCCGGGCACAAACTCCGGCAGCTCCAGCAGCCATTCTCCCAGGCGATACTCCCCCACCTGCTGCACCTGCATCTGGGCCAACCCCTGGCTGAGCAGCTCGCGCATCTCTGGGGTGAGGCCATCCCCCAAAAAGCGCCGCAACAAGACCAGGTTCACCCCCTGATCCAACAGCCAGCTCAGGGCAGCAGCATCGCGGGCGGTGGTCTCCGGGAAGGTCAGGGATCCCGTATCCATGTGAATGCCCAAAGCCAGCGCCAGCCGCTCAAAAGGGCTGAGAGGGATCCCAGCAGCCTGCAGCCGCTCCACCAGCAAGGTACAGGTGGCCCCCACGGCCTCGATATGGCAGTTGACCTGCTGCTGCGGCCAAAAGTTATCCAGTGGACTGGGGTGATGGTCGAAAATCTCAATCTGCGCGCCGGGGACGCTTAACCAAGCGGCAGCTTTGCCCAAGCGATCCGGATCGTGACAGTCCACCACAATCCACCGCTGCACCTGTCCCGGATCCACAGAGCGCAGCTCGATGAGGGGAAATTCATCTCGGTACAGGGCCAAAAACTCCTGCACCCCCGGCAGGGATCCCCCGGTCAAGGCAATGCGGGCACCCGGATACAGGCGTGCCGCTCCCACCGCCGCCCCCAGGGTGTCGAAATCCGCCGATTGATGGCACAGGATCAGATCCATTGCGGCAAGAGTTGTCGTTTTCCCCCCTTCCATCCTGGCCTAAGCCGGGATCCCTCTTGTTGGAATTGGACGAGGAGAAACGAACGGCTGCCCGACTTCGAGGGGCAAGTGGAAACCTTGAAGTTTCGGGATGAGTGTCGAGTTTTGATCAAAAAATGGGGTCTTTAACCCCGTCCTACGGCTATGCAGAAGCAGGCCAGTAGCGTGGGGAGTTATGTCCACAAGGAGCTTTTACAGCGTCGTCAGCTCCTTTTCTTTTTCTGCCAGCAGCTCATCGATCTTTTTGATATAGCGGTCGGTCAGCTTCTGGATGGCATCCTGCAAGCTTTTGGACTCATCTTCAGACAGCTCGCCGTTTTTCTCCCGCTTGCGCACCGAGTCGATGCCATCCCGCCGGATGTTGCGGATCGAGACTCGCCCCTCTTCGGCTAGCTTGGCCACCTGTTTGCTCAGCTCTTTGCGGCGCTCTTCCGTCAGGGGGGGAATGGTGAGCCGCACCACCTTGCCGTCGTTGCTGGGGGTTAGACCCAGGTCAGAGGCGACAATGGCCCGCTCAATGGCCGCCAGGGTCGAGGGATCAAAAGGCTGGATCAAGAGAGTGCTGGAGTCTGGCGTGGTGAGGCTGGCCAGGGCCTTGAGGGGAGTGGGCACGCCGTAGTACTCCACCTGAATCCGATCCAGCAGGCTGGAATTGGCCCGCCCGGTGCGTACCGTATTAAAGGAGCGCTGTGTGGCTTGCACAGCTTTGTTCATCAACTCCTCAATCTCAGCTAGCTCCACGGGGTTTTCCTCGCTCTCAAAACAGTTTCCAGACAGTCAGGCTTGGGCAGCCAACCTGGCCCCTCTACGGTGAGCCTGACCTCAATTCTACCGCCTTGTCTTAGGATCCCGTTCCCCAAAGCTGCACCTGCAGTCGGCGAATTTCTCGCCAGATGCCCCCCAGTGGGATGGTACGAGCTCAAAGCTTCCCCTAAACTGCTCTGCAGTTTACTGCACAACACAGGCACAACAAAGTTTTATGCTCTCTCGCCAAATTGGTTCTTCAACGGCCCTAGCCTGGCTGATCGGCAGCTTGAGTCTCTTGGGTTTTGGAGCGGCTGCGGCAGCCTTAGAGCTGCAGATTGTCTCCCCCAATGCTTATAAAGTGCCCTACCTGGGAATTGATGGTGTTTTCACTCTGGATACGTCCCTGGAACAATCGGCCAACGATCCGCGCAATCCAAAGCGGGTGAAGTTTGAGAAGATGGAGTTCTTCTCCTTCTACGCCGATCTGGAGGGGAAAAAGCCCCTGGCGGAAAATTGTCGCTACGCCTATCGGGGGGCTGCGCCGGATCCCTTCTACTACCCTGAGCGCTCCTTAAGTTCCATCTGGGATCTGTTTCAGTTGCAGCCTGGAGCAGACGCCAGTTGCGAGACCTTCACCTATGTGATTCTGCGGGCACCCCACGGGGATCCGGTGCACATGCACCTGCGCTACGGAGGCCGCAACAGCAGCTTCCAGGAACTTCTGAACATCAGCACTCTGCCGGAGGATCCTGCCAACTTCAACCCCTGGTGGAGCACCTACTGCGCGGAGGGGGTAACCGGCTGCGATTGATGGGCTGGGCGGCTCACAACTCCTGCCGGGCTTCCAGGGCACGGGCCAGGGTGACCTCGTCGGCGTATTCCAGCTCGGATCCCATGGGCAGGCCGAAGGCCAGGCGGGTCATGCGCAAGGTGGGGGCAACTGGCTTCAGGTAATCCTTGACCACGTGCATGGTCACCTCTCCCTCTACACTGGGGCTGAGGGCGAAGATCAGCTCCTGCGGTTTTTCCCGTGCCACCCGGGCCACCAGCTCGCGGATGTGCAGTTGGTCGGCCCCGATCCCGTTCATGGGGGAGATGAGGCCGCCCAAAACGTGGTAGAGCCCCTTGAACTCGCGGGTGCGCTCCATCGCAATCAAGTCTTTGACGTCGGCCACCACGCACCACAGCAAGGGATCCCGCTGTGGCGAACGGCAAATCTCACAGGGATCCTCCGCCGACCAGTTGAAGCAGATGGAACAGTGCCGAACCGTCTGCTTGGCTTCCAGCAGGGCTTTGGCCAGGGCCTCGATCTCGCCGGCAGGCCGGTTGATCAAGTGGAGAGCTAGGCGCTGAGCGGTTTTGGAGCCAATGCCGGGCAGCCGTTGCAGCTCTTCGATGAGGCGAGCCAAGGGGCGAGTGTACATACAGAGTTAAGCAAGCGGGGTTAAGCAAGTGGGGCTCAACCCAGTCCCAACCCCGGCAGACTGATGTTTCCGGTCAGCTCTTCCATGCGTTTGCGCATCGTCTCAGCAGATTGGGTGTAGGCGTTCACCATTGCTGTCAGGAGCAAGTCTTCTACCACATCCACCGACTCCTGGAGAATCTGGGGATCCAGAGAGACTTTGAGAGGTTCTTGGTTGCCGTTGACCGTCACTTTCACCAGCCCATTGCCGGCTTCGCCGACGATCTCCATCTCTTCCAGCTCTTTTTGCAGCCTTTGAGCGCCATCGCGCACCTCTTGGGCTTTCTTGAGCGCTTCTTGGATTTTGCCGAAGGGGCCAAAGCCTCGAGTCATGGGATCCTCTCTTGGGTTATCCAGATACTGCTGTTCTACTCTACCCGTTTCCCCATCGCCGGTGAAAGCACTCGAAAGTTCAGGCCAGAAGTGCTCCGCACCGCTAAGGCGACCGGCCTTCCTTAGGTTGCCCTTAACTCTGGCAGATTATCCTCTCAAGAGAAGCCAAAGATCGACTCAAAAGCCCATCTGCTCATCGGTGTTCGCCGTCTGGAGGTGCCATGGCCCAACTGTTGCAGGATCCCCGATCTCAAGTGGCCCAGCCCAGTTCAACTCGGGTGGAGCCTTCTCCCTGGCGTTGGCGGCGCTGGATCCCGGAGCGTTGGTATGTGCATTTGGGCCTGGTGCTGGCCTGCTTGGTTCTGGGATTTCCGGTGTTGTACGCCCTGCTCGTGAGCACCCAGAACAATGCCGAGGTGTTCCGCTATCAATTGACCTTTGGCTCCTCTTTTGCCTTCAACTGGCATCAGGTGATGGTGGCGCGGCACTTGGGCCACTACATGGTCAACAGCACCATCGTGGCGGTGGCAATCACGGTGGGCAAGACGGTTTTGTCGCTGCTAGCCGGGCTGGCCTTTGTGTACTTCCGCTTTCCCGGCAAAGGGCTGGCCTTCGGCTTTGTGCTGATCACGCTGATGATGCCCACAGAAATCTTGATCATTGCCCTGCTGCGGTTGGTCACCAACTTGGGCTGGGGATCCACCTACTACGCTTTAATCGTGCCCTTTCTGGCCAGCGCCACGGCCACGTTTTTGTTCCGCCAGCATTTTTCCAACATTCCCCGCGAGCTGGCGGAGGCGGCCCAACTGGACGGGGCCAACCCGCTGCAATTTCTCACCCAGGTGCTGATCCCTTTGAGCTGGAACGCGATTGGGGCGCAGGCGGTGATTCACTTCGTTTACGCTTGGAATATGTACCTGTGGCCCCGCTTGATCGTGCAAGGCCGAGAGCGACAAGTGGTGCAGGTGGGGCTGCAATCCCTGCTCAATCTGGATAGCTCGGCCTCCTATGGCCCCATGATGCTGGGAGCGATCATCGCCAGTATCCCGCCGCTGCTGGTGTTTATTGCGCTGCAGAAGCCCTTCATGAGCGGGTTAGCCCTCAATCGCGACAAGTAAGCCCTTAGGTTCCCTTTCATGCCCAGAGATCTACGCCGTTTTATTGCTCTGCTGGAATCCCGTGGTCAGCTCCGCCGCATTTCGGCAGAAGTGGATCCGGATCTGGAAATTGCCGAGATTGCCGATCGCCTCTTGGCCTGCGGGGGGCCGGCGCTGCTGTTTGAGCGGGTGAAGGGATCCTCAATGCCGCTGCTCATCAACACCCTGGGCACGGTGGAGCGCATTTGCTGGGCTTTGGGAATGGAGCAGCCTCAGGATCTGGAGGAACTGGGGAAAAAGCTGGCCCTGCTTTACCAGCCGCGGCCACCGCGGAGCTTTGCCCAGGCGGTGGAGTTGGGACAGGCGCTGCTTAGCGTCTTCAAAGCGAGACCCAGCCGGGATCTGATCCCTCCCTGTCAGCAGGTGGTGCGGCGGGGAGAGGAAGTGGATCTCACCCAATTGCCCCTGTTGCGGGTCTACCCCGGCGATGCCGGACGGGTGCTGACCTTGGGCCTGATGGTAACCAAAGACCCGGAAAACGGGATCCCCAACGTGGGGGTGTACCGCCTGCAGTTGCAAAGCCGCACCACCATGACGGTGCAATGGCTGTCGGTGCGGGGGGCGACTCGGCATCTGCGCAAAGCGGCGGCCCTGGGCCAAAAGTTGGAGGTGGCGGTGGCGGTGGGGGTGGATCCGGTGGTGATTCTGGCGGCGGCCACACCCCTGCCGGTGGATCTGTCGGAGTGGCTGTTTGCCGGTCTCTACGCCGGAGAAGGGTTGCACCTGGCCCAGTGCAAAACGGTGGATCTGCAGGTGCCGGCCCATGCTGAGATCGTTTTGGAGGGCACCATCACCCCTGGGGAAGTGGCCCCCGACGGGCCTGCCGGGGATCACATCGGCTACTATGGCCCCCGCAACGAGCAGGCCCCTCTGATTCGCTTCCACTGCTTGACCCACCGCCGGGATCCCATCTATCTCACCACCTTCAGCGGCAAGCCCCCCAAAGAAAACGACATGATGGCGCTGGCCCTGAACCGCATCTACACCCCCATCCTCAGGCAGCAGGTGCCGGAGATTGTAGATTTCTTTTTGCCGATGGAGGCGCTGGGCTACAAAGCAGCCATCCTCTCCATCGACAAGGCCTACCCTGGCCAGGCGCGGCGGGCGGCTTTGGCTTTTTGGAGCGCCCTGCCCCAATTTAGCTACACCAAGTTTGTGATCGTGGTGGACAAGGATATCAATGTGCGGGATCCACGGCAGGTGCTCTGGTGCCTGTGCTCGCGGGTGGATCCGCAGCGGGATGTGTTTATTCTGGCGGACAACCCCTTTGACACCTTGGACTTTGCCACCGAAAAACGGGGTCTGGGGGGCAAGATGGGCATTGATGCCACCACCAAAATTCCCCCAGAAACCGATGCTCCCTGGCGGGATCCCCTCACTCCGGATCCAGAAGTAGCCCGCCTGGTGGATCGCCGCTGGGCGGAGTACGGCTTGGCGGATCTCAATTGGCAGCCGGCGGATCCCCGCCTGTTTGGATACGATCTCTAGGCCCGCAGGGCCTCAATGGGATCCAGTTGCGCCGCTTTGCGGGCCGGGAAAATGCCAAAGACCAGCCCAATCCCAGTGGACAGGGAGAACGCCACTCCCACTGCCACCGCATCGACTTGGGTCGCCAAGGGGGTGAATACCTGCACCGCCACCAGCAGGCCGCTGCTGAGGAGGATCCCGAGCACCCCCCCGGTCACGGCAATGAAAATCGCTTCGGCGGCAAACTGCTGCAAAATCTGCCGGCTATCCGCCCCAATCGCCTTGCGCAGCCCGATCTCATGGGTGCGTTCCGCAACCGAGATAAGCATCACATTCATGATCCCCACCCCTCCCACCAGCAGGGAGAGGGCCGCCGTGCCCGTCAGCAGCACCCGCAGCAGGCTCAAAATCCTGGCCGACCCATCCAGGAGCACCTTTTGGTTGCGGATGATGAAGTCATCTTCTCCCACCAATTGGTGCCGCTGGCGCAGCAGGTTGCGGATTTGGAACTCGGCAGCGGGCAGATCATCCACAGAGCGGGCCGAGACGAAAATCGCCGTCAGCTCTGTGCCGTAGGGGGAACGCCGCCCGACCAACCGATTGGCCACCACATCCACCGGCAGAAACACTCCGGCATCGCTGTTGCCAAACACCGTCGGCTTCGAGCGCAAAGTGCCGATCACCTCGAAAGGCAAATTGTTCAGTAGGACGGTCTCCCCAATAGCAGCGGCGGGATCCAGGCCGAACAACTGGCTGGCGGCATCGCTGCCCAGCACCACCACCGGGCGCTGTTCCTCGATGTCGGAGGGCAAGAGAAAGCGGCCTGCCTCGATCTCCAGGTTCAAGACCGACAAGTACTCCGGCCAAGTGCCGGTGGCCTCATAGCGGCGATCCACTCCACCTCGCACAGCGCGCACATTGGTGCCCAGGCTGGGGACAGCTGCTGACACGGCAGGCACTTCCGCCGCAATAGCCCGTACATCCTCCAAGGTGAGGGGGCGGATGTTGCCGGCATCAGCTAGGCCCAAGTTGGCCGAAAAGACGATCAGCAAGTTGGTGCCCAGAGAGCGAAATTGATCCACCGCCATCTCTTGGGCAGCATAGCCAAATCCGGCAATGGCCACCACCGCCGCATTGCCGATGAGGATCCCGAGCATGCTCAGCCCGGTGCGCAGGCGATGTCGTCGCACCATTTGCCAGGCCATTTTGGCCGCCGTTGCCAGGCTCATGGCTGTTGCTCCGCTCTTTTAATCAAAGTCTCTAGGTTCACCCCAGGAGGCAGGGCAGTAAAGACCCGATCCCCTGCCTGCAGACCAGAGAGGATTTGGGTAACTCCACCCTGAGTGATGCCCGTTTCCACGCGGCGATAGACAGGTTGCCGGCTTTGGGGATCCAGCAGGAGCACGCCTTCCTGGCTTTCCTCCCGGAGGATAGCCACTGAGGGCACCGTCAGAGCCTGAGGCTGGGGATCCCCGATGAAATCCACCGAAACAGTCATGCCGGTGCGCAAAAAGTCAGCTCCGGGTTCCGGTTCAACGAAGACCCGAAAGACGGTTACCTCTCGCACCACCACCGTAGCGGGTGCAATCCGCTTCACCCGCCCCTGCACTACGCGGTCGGGGTAAGCCAGGGAGCGGATCTCCACCGGCTGGCCCACCCGCACCTGGGCAATCTGGGCTTCTGGCACTTCTGCCCGCACCTCAATTCCCTGAGCCAGCGCCAAAATGGAGCTGGAAGAAGCTGCGGTGGCATCGGAAGCTGCTGTTGTGGGAGCTACAAAGGATCCCACCTCGGCAAAGCGCTGCACCACCACACCGGAAAAGGGGGCGCGGACTTCGGTGTCAGCCAACCGGGATTGCCGTTGGGCCAGCTCGGCTTGTGCCTGGGCAATTTGGGCTTGAATTTGCTGTAGGGTTTCCGGGCGGCTCCCCAGTTGCAATCGCTCCAACTCCTGTTGAGCAGCTCGCAAATCCGCTTGCGCTTGTTCCAGGCGGGCCGAGCGTTGATCCAACTCGCTGCGGGCTACCACCCCCGCCTGCACCAGGGCATGAATGCGCTCCAACTCCCTCTGAGCCAAGTCCACCTGCGACCGGGCAGCATCCACCCTGGCCTGGGCCGCCGCGATCACCTGGGGGCGCTCTCCGGCCTGTTGCTCCGCTAGACGGGCTTGCAGCTCTTGAATGCGGGCTTGGGCTTGGCGAATGCCACTGGCGAGATCGCCGTAGTCCATCCGGGCCAATAACTGCCCTGCCACCACTTCATCTCCCTGATCCACCAACAGTTCCGCCAGGCGACCCGACTCGCGAGGGCTGACATTCACCTGGCGGAGCGGCTGCACCTGGCCGCTCACCCGCAGGCGTCGGGTCAGATCCACCACTTGAACCGGTACCGTCAATCTTTCCAGCCGTTCTGCCCTCTGCTGCTGCAGCTGACGCTGGATCAGGAGACCGCTGCCCCCTAGGCCGGCCAACAGCAAGCCCAAGAGCATCCAACCGAAGGGAAATCTCTTGGGGCGGGGTTTGCTCTGGGGCAGAGGCTGATCTGCAGGCCTGGGAGTAGACAGGGATCCCGTCTTGGGCTCATCGGTGTGCAGGATCACAAAAGTCTCCCGTTTGTAACAAAAGCTTTATCTTTGTCTAGCCTATTGGAAAAATGGGGGAAGCGTAAACACAGTCTCCCACCTCTTGAGCTCTATGTCGGCCAGCTCTGTACAAAAAACAGCAACGATTGTTACCATGGTTAACTGCCGGTAGCGCGGGAAGGCCATGAACGTTCGCATCAACGCTGAGGAGATCATCCGCTCCATTGAAGCTGCCCAGATGAAGTCGGATCTGCCGGAGATTCGGGTTGGGGATCAGGTACGGGTGGGAGTTCGCATTCAAGAGGGGGGCAAGGAGCGGGTACAAGCCTTTGAGGGCACGGTCATTGCCATGCGCCACTCCGGCATTAACCGCACCATCACGGTGCGCAAGGTTTTCCAGGGAATCGGCGTGGAGCGGGTTTTCCTCATTCACTCCCCGCGCATCGAGTCGATTCAGGTGCTGCGGCGGGGTAAAGTGCGTCGGGCCAAGCTGTTCTATTTGCGGGATCGGGTGGGCAAAGCCACTCGCATCAAGGCTAAGGCAGAGAGCCCAGATAGTTGAGGAACAGCTCCTCTGAAAATTAGGTGTACCTGCTACACTGGGTAAGCGGGTGTAACCTTTGGCCAATGCGTCCTTAGTTCAGTTGGTAGAACGTCGGTCTCCAAAACCGGATGTCGGGGGTTCGAGTCCTCCAGGGCGCGCTAACCATCAGACCCCCTTCTGTGGCGATGGCTTAAGGTGGAAACACCCCATCTGAGGTGGTTTTGGCGGCCATGAAGTCTGTCTCCAATGTCCTCTCGGCTCTGTTGCTGGGGCTGCTGCTTTGGTTGGGGATCCCTATCTGGCCTGGATCGGGTGTGGTGGCAACGGCAGCGAGCCACAAGGTGGATCGCCAGATCGATCGACTGTTTGAGGAGGCCTTTGCGGCTACTCAGAGGGGAGATTTTGCCCGGGCGGAAACCCTGTGGACTCAACTGTTGCAGATCCAGCCGGACAACCCGGCCCTGTGGAGCAACCGGGGCAATGCCCGTGTCAGCCAGCACCAACTGCAGGCAGCTCTGGAGGATTACGCTGAGGCCATTCGTTTGGCCCCTGAGGCGCCGGATCCCTATCTAAATCGAGGAACTGCTCTGGAGGGGCTGGGGCGGTGGCAGGAAGCAATTGCCGATTATGAGCGGGTGTTGCAGTTGGATCCCAACGATGCGGCGGCCTACAACAACCGTGGCAATGCGGAAGCAGGGCTGGGCCAATGGCAACAGGCCTTGGCTGACTACCGCCGCGCTACAGAACTGGCTCCCGACTACGCCTTTGCTCAGGCCAACTATGCTCTGAGCCTCTACCAGGTGGGCGAAACAGAAGCTGCCCTGCGCTTGATGCGGGCTCTGGTGCGCAAGTACCCGAAGTTTCCAGATATGCGGGCTGCTCTCAGCGCCATTCTTTGGGCGCAGGGTCGCCAGGGAGAGGCTGAAAGTCACTGGGTGGCTGTGCAAGGACTGGATCCCCGCTACGCCGACCTGGAATGGGTGAAAACCGTCCGCCGTTGGCCACCGGCAATGGTGGCGGCTCTGGAGCGTTTCCTTTCTCTCAAGTCGTGAGGATCGGGATCGCGTCGGAGATACCCTGGGCCTTGACTCTGCGCATTGACGAAACAGTTGCTGGGGATCCCCGCAGCTAGAGCCTCAGGTTACATCCTGGCTGGGGGTATGGAGATTGCTAGATTGGGATCAAGCCGAGGGCGGATTCCGGCAGCAGGCTTAACCCAGAGCCAAGAGAGCGCAGAGGGATCCCAAAGGCTTTCAGCGAGCTGTGAAAAAAACTGTGTAAGGGATTGCTTCCTGCGACACCTTTTCGCCTTCTTCTTCGTCTGTTTCAGTCCTATCGCGGCGCGTGGTATCAACGTGAGTGCAATGGCTTGTTTCTCTCGCTCTTCTTCCTTCTTCCCTGATGGGAGAGGGAGGCTGCGAAATCACTGGAGCTGGGCAGGGCTGTTGCTCATGGTTCTGCAGCTTGGGCAACCCGCCGTGGCTCAGACGGAAACCCGAGTTTGGAGCGGAACCGGCCAAATTTTGAGCGGCCAGGGGCAGGGGGCGACGGTGCAATTGATCTTGGAAACGGGTGGCGGGCGTATCTGGAGCCAATCGGGGCCGGCTTTGGATGCACCCTTTTCCGGCGGCCATATTTCGGTAACCAGCGGTGATGGCACCTGGCAAATTCAATCGCAAGGGGATCAGTTGTTGGTCACCTTTTACCGCGGCGAGCAGATCATCCGCTGGCAACTGCGGCCCATGGGCGAGATCCCCAGCTCTTCTCCTTCTGCGCCATCCAGCTCCCTGAGCAGTGACTCCGCCCAGCCCGTAGCGCTGCCCGTCCAAGAGCTGGTGATTCCAGTACTGAAGAATTTGCCCGGCAACCCCTGAGGGATCCCTGCCCCGCCGGTTCTCGACCCATGAAACCTGGTGCGTTGGCCGCTGGGGCTATCAAACCTGTGGCCACTGGAATGGGCTGGGATGATTTTGGGGGCGGTGGGCCTGGGGATCCTATCCCATCGGCAGTTAGCCCGCCTGTTGTTTAGCTGAGCAGCGGGACACAGGGCAGGGGCAGTTGAGCCGCTGCCGCCGCATCCAGCAACCACAGCAGCCGTCCTCTGGGGTTTACGCGCTGGCAGGGTAGGTGGGCCTCGGTGGTCAGCGCCTCTTTCACGATGGGGGCTTTGTTCGCTCCGGTTACCAGGAACACCACCTGGGCTGCTTGGTTCAGAACAGGATAGGTCAAGGTTAGACGCGGCTCCTGCCCTTTTTGCCCCACTGTCACCCAGCGGTGCTGCACCTGCAGAGCGGCTGTGTCGGGAAACAAGGAAGCTGTGTGGCCATCTTCCCCCACTCCCAGCCATACCAGGTCGAGAGAAGGGCACTCTGCACCGAAAATCTGCCGTAGGGTGGCCTCGTATTCGGCAGCATCGCGAAGGGGATCCCCCGCTTGGGTGGGCATAGGGAAAACTTGAGCCGCCGGGATCCCGATCTGCTCCAGCAAGGTTTCCCGCACCATACGGTAGTTGCTCTCAGGGTGATCCGGGGGAACATAGCGCTCATCCCCCCAGAACAGCCAGGTTTGTTGCCAAGGGATCCCTGGGGTTTGGGCCAGGGCAGCATACAGCTTCTTGGGGGTGTTTCCCCCGGCCAAGACCACCGTAAAGCGTCCCCGCTCGCGAATGGCAGCGGCTGACCGAGCTTGCCAAATCTCGATGGCCCGTTGGATTAAGACGGGGCCCTCCGGAAAGATCTCCAACTGGAATCCCTGCATATGCCAAAACCTTGTTGCCGACCTCTACCGGGTCAGCCAACCTATGCCAACACTTTAGCGGCAAAAGGGATTCTCCTTAAGTGCTCAAGCGGGGCAAATCCTCAGGAAGCCACTGCTAGCTCTTTGGCTTCTGCCCGAATTTGCTCGTAAAGGGCGCGCAGCTTCAGGCCCACGATGACCTGGATCAGGCCAGAGCCATTGCGGGATCCCGGGTATTCCGGGTGCTTGCGCAACAGTTCCGTCAGCTCGCCATAGTAGCGGGTGGACAGGTTGCTCAGGTGGTTCTCGATGTAGATGACCTCTTCCAGCTTGTCGAAGGTGCCGTCGATCTCCAGAATCGAAACCGGGTGCTCGAAGTAGGTGGAAGGGCCATAGTGGAGGCGGATCCCTGGATAGGAACAAGTCAGCTTTTTGCCGCAGGGGATCCAATCAATGGTGGAGCCTTCGTCAAAGAGATAGACATGGTCGAAGTACTTCACCCCTTCTCGCTGGATTAGCCGCACCCGCAATACCTTGTGCTCTGGATCCAGCTCCGGCAACAACTGGGTAGGCAAAACCTCAATGACGGCATCGGCGTACTGCTTCTGCACATCGACATAGGCTTCAAAGTCCGGGCGGCGAGCCTCGATTGAGCGCAACACATCTTCGTAGGTGTGGCCCCGCTCCGCCATGTCCCGCTTCACTTTCCAAGCAATCTTGATCTCTGGGGCCAGATCCAAGTACACCTTGAAGTCCAGCAGCTGGCGCACCCGCTCGTCATACATGGGATGCAGCCCCTCCAGGACGATGATGCGGTTGGGCTCCACCAGCTCCGGTGGGTCAATCAGCCCCGTCTCGTGGTTGTAGATGGGCTTCATCACACTTTGGCCGTTCTTAAGCGCCTTGGCCTGCTCGTACATCAGGTCGAAGTTGTTGGCGCGGGGATCCAGCGCCGTGATGCCCTTCTCTTTGCGCTGGTAGCGATCCAAGGAGTGATAGTCATCCAGACAGATGGTGGTAATCAGATCCCGGCCAAATAGATCCCCCAGCCGGCGTAAAAAGGTGGACTTGCCACAGCCAGAATCTCCGGCGACACCAATCATCACAACACGATCAGGACTGCTTGCCATGGGAACTCCTTGGGGACGGGCAGGGCAAAACTGAGAAAAAGGCTCTAGAAAGTTACCAACTGTTACGGTCTTGCATGATACCAAATGAAGCCGTTACCTCACAACCCGCTTGTGGGCCAGAGAGGTGGGCACCCTAAGCAACAATTTAACAAAAAATCCATATTTTTGGCCGATGAGCTTGGCCGGGATTATTTTTCCGGGGTTGCCGCTCTCAGGATCGGCATAGGGGTCTGGTGAAGGTCGTCTGCTGTTCTTCTGGCAAGTTCCATTTGAGCAGCCGGGCTGCTGTGGTGTTTGCTATTTTGCTATATGTAAACTCATTTCCTCCCAGTGCCAGGAGCAGATCGCAGGTATGGTTGCCAGCGCAGAAAAGCGAGAGGTTGTCGTCAATCTGTATCGTCCCAACGCACCGTTGATCGGCCACTGCGTGGAGACCTACTCCATTGTCGGTGAAGGAGCACCCGGACTGACTAAGCACATTGTGCTCAGCTTGCCGGATCCCAACTACCGCTACCTAGAAGGGCAAAGCGTTGGCATTATCCCTCCTGGCGAAGATGCCAAGGGCAAGCCCCACAAGCCCCGCCTCTACTCGATTGCTTCCACCCGCTTTGGCGATGATGGCGAGGGGCGCACCGTCTCTTTGAGCGTGAAGCGGGCTGAATATGTCGATAGAGAGACAGGCCAGCCGGGGGTGGGGGTCTGCTCCGGCTTCCTCACCGATTTGAAGGCGGGCGATGAGGTGATGATTACGGGGCCATCGGGGAAAACCTTCCTACTGCCCGAAGATGAGAACGCCAACCTGATTTTGATCGCCACCGGCACCGGCATTGCCCCTTTTCGCGCTTTCATCAAGCACCTGTTTGAGGAGGATCCCAACTATCAGGGCAAGATCTGGCTGTTCTTTGGGGTGCCCACCACTTCCACCTTGCTCTACCACGGGGATCTGGAGGCCTGGAAAGCCCAGTACGGGGATCGCTTCCGCGTCGATTACGCCATCAGCCGCGAGCAACAAACCCCCGATGGCAAGAAAATGTACGTGCAAAACCGCATGGCCGAGTACGGCGCCGAGCTGTGGGAGATGCTGCAACAGCCCAACACCTACACCTACATCTGCGGCCTCAAGGGGATGGAGGACGGGATCAACAACGTCATGGGGCCTTTGGCCGAACAAGCCGGTCAGGATTGGAGCAAGTTCCAGAAGGAACTGAAGAAAGCAGACAGGTGGCACGAAGAAACCTACTGATCCCTGCTTGTGATCCCTGCTTGTCGGTTTGTCAGCGCCAATAGGGATCCCGTTCCTTGCTTGAGAGCACTGGCGTGGGGAGTATGTCAAAATGCTTCTATCTCCCAGCGTATGCGCTTTTTTCCCAGGAGCATCGAACCGTGGACGCGCGCTACAATCCCCAGGCCATTGAGAGCAAGTGGCAGGCCCACTGGCGTGAAATCAGGCTGGATCGCACCCCAGAGCTGAAGGACGGGAGCCGCAAATTTTATGCCCTGTCTATGTTCCCCTACCCCAGCGGCAACCTGCACATGGGGCATGTGCGCAATTACACCATCACCGATGTAATTGCCCGCTACAAGCGAATGCAGGGGTACGCAGTGCTGCACCCGATGGGCTGGGATGCCTTTGGCCTGCCGGCGGAGAATGCCGCCATCGACCGGGGGATCCCGCCGGCCAAGTGGACCTACCAAAACATTGCCCAGATGCGGGAGCAACTGCAGCGGCTGGGGCTCTCCTACGACTGGGAGCGGGAGATCACCACCTGCGCCCCCGACTACTACAAGTGGACGCAGTGGATCTTCCTGCAATTTTTGCAGGCGGGCTTGGCCTACCAAAAAGAGGCGGCGGTGAACTGGGATCCGGTGGATCAGACGGTGCTGGCCAACGAGCAGGTGGATGCGGAGGGGCGTTCCTGGAGATCCGGCGCCCTGGTGGAAAAGCGCATGCTCAAGCAGTGGTTTTTCAAAATCACCGCCTATGCCGACCAACTGCTGGCGGATCTGGAAAAGCTCTCCGGCTGGCCGGAGCGGGTGCGCACCATGCAGGAGAACTGGATCGGCCAATCGGTGGGGGCTAAGGTGATTTTCAAAACCGAGGCAGGGGACGAGCTGGCAGTATTCACCACCCGGCCCGATACCCTCTGGGGGGCCACCTTCATGGTGATGTCGCCGGAGCACCCCTTGGTGGACAAGCTCACCACCGCCGAGCAACTGCAGGCCGTCAGAGCCTATCAAGCCCAGGCCGCTGCCCGCAGCGAGATCGAGCGCAGCGCTGAAGACCGGGAAAAGACAGGGGTTTGGACGGGATCCTACGCCATCAACCCCGTTAACCAAGAGCGGATCCCCATCTGGATTGCCGACTATGTGTTGATGGGCTACGGGACGGGGGCCATCATGGCCGTGCCCGCCCACGACCAACGGGACTTCGAGTTTGCCCGCAAGTTCGGCCTGCCCATCAAGCGGGTGGTGCAGCCGCCGGAGGGTTCCTTATCCTCGACGGATCGCGCCAGCGGGACGGAGTCCTCAGAACTGCAGGCTGCCTGGACGGGGGAAGGGGTGATGATCAACTCTGGCCCCCTAGACGGGATCCCGGTGGGCAAAGGCCCAGGGCAAAGCGTGGAAAGAGCCATCGCCTGGCTGGAAGCCCAGGGGCTGGGGGAAAAGCAGATCAACTACCGCCTGCGGGATTGGCTGATCTCGCGGCAGCGCTATTGGGGTTGTCCCATCCCGGTGATCCATTGTCCCCAGTGTGGCATTGTGCCGGTGCCGGAGAAGGATCTGCCGGTGCTCTTGCCGGAGGATGTGGAGCTGACGGGGCGAGGGGGATCCCCGTTGGCCCAGTTGGAGGACTGGGTGAAGGTGAAGTGCCCCACCTGTGGCACGGAGGCTCGCCGGGAAACCGATACCATGGACACCTTCATCTGCTCGTCGTGGTACTTCCTGCGCTTCAGCGATGCCCGCAACGACCGAGAGATCTTCCGCAAAGACCGGGTGAACGCCTGGCTGCCGGTGGATCAGTATGTGGGTGGCATTGAGCACGCCATCCTGCACCTGCTCTACTCCCGCTTTTTTACCAAGGTGTTGCGGGATCGGGGGCTGCTGGATTTTGACGAGCCGTTCTCGCGTCTGCTCACCCAGGGGATGGTGCAAGGGCGCACCTACTACAACCCCAACAAGTCCGGCAAGGATCGCTGGATCCCGGCAGCTCTGGTGAAGGATCCCAACGACCCGCGGGATCCGGAAACGGGCGAGCCCCTGCAAGTTATCTACGCTACCATGTCCAAATCCAAGGGCAACGGCGTGGATCCCGAGGAGGTGCTGGCCCACTACGGGGCAGATACGGCCCGCATGTTTATCTTGTTCAAGGCCCCGCCGGAGAAGGATCTGGAGTGGGACGATGCCGACGTGGAAGGGCAATTTCGCTTTCTCAACCGCGTCTGGCGGCAGGTGTACGAGTTTGTCGTTCGCGGTGGCGGGACGGAGTCCTGGCGGGGCAGGGTCTCAGAGCTGTTGCCGGCCAAGGTCGAGGTGGGATCCCTGACCAAGGCGGAAAAAGATCTGCGCCGGGCCATCCACACCGCCATCAAGGAAGTCAGCGAAGATCTGGAAAACGATTATCAATTCAACACCGCCATTGCCGAGCTGATGAAGCTGAGCAATGCTCTGGGGGAGGCCGGGATCCCGGATTCGCCGGTCTATGCAGAGGGGATCCGCACGCTGGTGTTGCTGATGGCGCCTTTTGCCCCCCATATTGCGGAGGAGCTGTGGCAGGCGCTGGGGGGCGCAGACTCGGTGCATCGGCAGTCTTGGCCCAGCTATGACCCGGCAGCGCTGGTGGCCGACACGGTGACCATTGTGATTCAGGTGAACGGCAAATTGCGCGGCTCGTTTGAGGCCCCTGCCGAGGTGACGCCGGAGGAGCAGGAACAGTTGGCCCTTCGGTCAGAAGCAGCGCAGAAATACCTGGAGGGGGCAACACCCAAAAAAGTGGTGGTGGTGCCGAAAAAGCTGGTTAACTTTGTCCTCTAACGGCGGGCCTGGCCAAAATGTTCCGCACTGCTGACACGAACGGGATCGGGGCTTTCACCAAATTTTCGGGCTGGAGGCCCGCACCATAGCCGCAGGCTTGGTGTCGAGAGGAAAGCCCTCCTCC
>NZ_JANSIL010000160.1:0-3922 GCF_047462015.1 Synechococcus sp. R5-13
TGAGCTTGCAGGAGATGGTCAGGATTTGGCTCATAAGTTCATTGTACTTCATCAAAGCGCATTCCTCCCGGCAGTGACCCTACGGGTACAGTGCGGGGCTCCTGCGATTTCTAACTGAAGCTAAAGGAAGAGGGGTGTTACGGCGGCACTGGGATCCCACTGGCTCCCACTCGGTGGCGGCGGCTGGGGTAATCAGCCAAACTCAGGGACAGGGATCGGGATCCGGCTAGGCTCGAGGCTGGGATGCGGATGGTTCCCTGGAAGACTTGGCTATTGGGGGGCAGCTCCCCCGGCAAACCCTGGGTGAGCGCGTTGATTGACCGTCCATTGTCGTCAGTAATGTTCAGGAAGCTATAGAGAAAGCGCACCGTCTCTGCCGAGTTGTTTTGCATAGCTACATTCAGAACCACTTGGCTTCCCTCGCGACGAACCGAAAGCACCTGCATAGAGACCTGTCCACTGGCGGCAATTGGTAGGGGGGGCGGAGGTGGTGTGGGCGCCGGCGGGGCAGGAACTCCGTCCTGCTGACGCGGACGGGGAGGTGGAGGAGATGGAGTGGCGGGGCGAGGAGTTGGCGACGGGGCCGCCGCCAATTCAGGAGACAATCTGGGGGTGGGTGTTGCAACCGGCGTGGGTGCTGGGGTAAAGAGGGGGGTGGGAGTTGGGGACGGACGAAGGCTGGCTTCGGCTGCTGCAATTACCTCAGCCTCGTTCAGCAAAGGCACAGTACGGGGATCCCGAACTTCGCGGGAAGGAGAAGCCCGACCGGCGCCGGTGACGGGAGAAGAAACCCCCGATAGAGCTCGCTGACCAAATAGGTAGCCCAGACAAGCACTCAACACCGTTGTGAAGAGAAACGCGCTCAGCCAGAACAGCACCCCCGAGAATGTGGAGGCGAACTCCTGAGACGGTTTGGCCGGTCTACGCAAAGGCTGTTAACTCCTGCTGCTAGTTCGCTTTCCTATGATACGAAAGTGACAGAGAAGCTAGGGGTTCTCGACCGGGGCAGAGTTTTTGCGCTGTTGCTCATGGGCCTGTAGCGGGGCGCTGTCTAAGTTGGGCAGCCGCTCCCCCAGCCACCAACCCGGATCTTCCCAGCTCAGGGATCCCAGCCATTTCCCGGCCCGATCTGCCAAGACCAAGCCCAACAAAACGGGAGCAGTGGTGATCCCCAGCGCTAGGCTGAGCCAGAGCGGTTGAGCAGATCGAAAAGAGGCCGAAGCAGCCTTTTGTTCAGGCGGAGATATTGGCTTGGGATCTGTCATGGTCGAGCTTTTGAGCCTGAAGTACAGTCAGGTTATTCGAGATTGTTTTTTCAAGCGTAACCAACTCTCATCTTAGCCTGCGGGGAATTTCTCAAGTAGTTTCAAACAGCAAGAAGGCTTTGCTTGATCTGAGAAAGCCCTGACATTGCTTCCTGATCTAGTGGCCGACAGAGAAGAGGTGCTGCCTGGCGTATGGCTTCAAGGGGCCAATCCCACCAAGCAAGTTGGATAAGCCACTCGATCACTTCAGGTGCAAAACGGTAGCGAACCACCCTCGCTGGCACGCCCGCAACAATGGCATAAGGGGGGACATCTCGAGTTACCACAGCACCCATTCCAACAACTGCTCCATTTCCAATGGTTACCCCCGAGCGAATCTTAGCGCCATAGCCAATCCAAACATCATGGCCAACAACAATATCTCCGCGAGTTACAGGGTGCCCTTTCAAAGCACGAAGCTCTCGCCAGGAATCAGGTAAATGGGTGAAAGGGTAAGTAGTAACCCAGTCAGTATGGTGCTCGTACCCTACGAAAAAATGCACCCCTCCTGCAATCGAAGTGCAACGTCCAATCTTGACGCGGGATGACTCTCCCATCCAATGAAGGAAAAACTCATATCCGTAGCTTAGGGAGCCAATCGTGAGCAGAGGAAAAGGCTCTAAACCGGCGTGAGCAAAATAGGTTTCTCTTCCAGCTGGGCAGCGTGCTCGATTCGGATGGGCATAGAGATTCAGCCTCAGGATTGACCGGGTACCACTCGGCTGAGGACTTCAGCAGGCTGTTGTCGAGGTTAGACTCAAACGTCAGTGGATTTCCATTCTACCCAATGGCGATTGTGCTGATCTGTGGCCCTGTGCGCTCTGGCAAAAGCCGGCTGGCAGAGGGTTTGGCTGCGGCTTCGGGCTTGCCGGTTATCTACCTGGCTACCGGGCCGAAACCCGATCCTGAGACTGACCCAGAGTGGGCAGAGCGCGTTCAACAGCACCGGCAACGGCGGCCTTCCGGTTGGCAGACTTGGGAAACCGGGAGGGACTTGGGGGCAGAACTGCAAAAGTTGCCCCAGCCCTGTTGTGCGCTGGTGGATTCGCTGGGGGGATGGGTGGCGCAGGGCCTAGACTGTCCCTCTTCAGAATGGGATCCCTTGGTGCAATCCTTCTTGGCAACCTTGCAAAGCCATAGAGGGGAGATCCTCCTGGTGTCTGAAGAAGTGGGCTGGGGGGTGGTGCCCGCTTACCCACTGGGGCGGCGGTTTCGGGATCGGATGGGGGAACTGACCCAAAGGCTGGCTCCCCTGGCCGACCAAGTGTTTTTGGTAACGGCAGGTTTTGCCCTGGATCTCACCCGTCTAGGGATCCCAGTGGCGAGCAAGACAGAGCAGAGCTGAGATAAGCTGCATTTGCAAGCCAGATAGCTGTGTTGCCGTGCCGATTACCCTCTACCTTCCCGCCAAGGCCATTCAAACTCTGGATCTCACCCCCGGCCATGAGCTGGTGAAAACCTTGATGGCGGATCCCGTGCGTGCTGCCCAGCAGGTGCAATGCGCCATCGATTGGCCGCGCAGCCCTGAGGATCCACGGGAGCTGTCCGAGATCCCGGAGGTGCGCCTGTGGTTTATTCGGTGGGATACGGTCTACCCCTGGATGCCCTACTTCCTCAATTGGCGTCAAGGAGAACTGGCCCGTTACGCGGCTATGATGGTGCCCCACCAATTCAACCCTCGGGAGGGTATTGTTTACAACCCAGAAGCGTTGGAGATCTTCGTCTACCAGAAGATCTTTGTGTTGATGCGGTGGTTTAAGCAGCAGAACCTGGGATCCGTCTCCATGCTGCGGGATATGGCTTTGGTGTTTGGCTTCGAGATCCAGCCGGAGTTTCTCGCCCTATGGGAGGCAGAGCCATGAAGGTGATGGTGGCCAACACCTGGCCAGGGATCCCGGGAGCTACGGCAGTGGCCGACGCTTGGCAGCAGGTGGTTCAACGCCCTTGGGGCCGGCTCAGTGTGGATCCCACCCCTTCGGAAGCTCAGCTAAAGGCCCTCTGGCAACAAATCTCCGAGTGGGCAGGAGAAAAAGATCCCCTACTGGTTTTGCCGGGCAGCGTTGCCGATCCCCTGGGGCCAGGCCAAACTTGGGCGGATCTGGCCCATGCGTGGGGGTTGAGCTTGCTGCTGACGCTGCAGCGGGAGGCCGCTCTGAGCCAAGCTGCCGCTTTTGCCGCCCTGTTGCGCCAAGCCAAGGCCCGCGGTTTGGGGTGGGTGCTGATTGGATCCCTGACCGAAACTGGGGATCCCCAAGCCTTGGAAAAGCTGGATGCAACTTTGATCCCGCGCCTGGAAGCCCAAGTAGGAATGCCGGTGTTGGGGAGAATGGCTCTTGATGGGCAGATCCTTTGGGATCCAGATGCCCTGCTGCTCTGCAATGCTGCCCAACCAAGGAACTGAGCGCCACCCATTGATCCCTGCGGCTCGAACCGTTCCTCTTCACTTGGAGGGTAGGCGAAACTTCATTCTTGTTGCTAGGGAAACCACAAAAAAATCCCCCAGACCAAGCTGGGGGATCCACCAATGCTGTTGAAGCGTCAGGTCAGGCCATCAGCCACGCACCGCAGGCGCTACCTCCACCGCCGCCAAATCCAGCGGGAAGTTGTGCGCATTCCGC
>NZ_JANSIL010000161.1:2500-5227 GCF_047462015.1 Synechococcus sp. R5-13
CCGATTCACACGGGATTTCCCCTGCCCCGTGCTACTCGGGATCCGGCCGGCGCCTTTGAGCTTTCGGCTACAGGACTTTCACCTTCTCTGGTGCAGCATTCCAGCTGCTTCCCCTAGCCCGCCGGCTGCCGTTTGGCCGTCCCACAACCCCGCCCAGCCGTAGCTGAGCGGTTTAGGCTCTTTCCCGTTCGCTCGCCGCTACTGAGGAAATCACTTTTGTTTTCTTTTCCTGCGGCTACTAAGATGTTTCAGTTCGCCGCGTTCGCCCCTTTGGCCTATGGATTCAGCCAAAGGTGACAAGGCTTGCGCCTTGCCGGGTTGCCCCATTCGGGAACCTGCGGATCACCGCTTTTGTCCAGCTCCCCGCAGCGTTTCGTCGGTAACACGCCCTTCCTCGCCTCTGCGTGCCTAGGTATCCACCGTGCGCCCTTAACTGACTTGACCTTTTCACCTCACGTAACATTGGTGTTCTACCTGCCTCATGCCCCCAGGTTGCTGCTGCTTCCCCCAAGCCAAGGCTTGGAGGGCTCAACCCAGAAGCATGCTGCTCTCTTGCTATGCAGTTTTCAAAGTGCTGGCCGGCTCAACCCGGCTGGAGGCTTGTGCTCGGACCCAAACCCCTAGCCCGGTCGTCAACCTATCCAACTGGAGAACCCCTTCCCGGCTCCTCACCAAAGTGGTGGAGGTAAGCGGACTCGAACCGCTGACTTCTGCCGTGCAAAGGCAGCGCTCTACCAGCTGAGCTATACCCCCAATCCAGACTGCACCCACCCTCTGGCTTTGCCCTCAGCTTGGCCAGCTCGCTTCTAGCTTGCTAGCTCTCCCTTCTCCAGGACAAACAGTGGGCCATCCTGGACTCGAACCAGGGACCTCACCCTTATCAGGGGTGCGCTCTAACCACCTGAGCTAATAGCCCTCCCCTCGGTTCCCCTCCAGAACCCCAGTCAACCATCCCCTCAACCCCGACCGACCTGGGATAACCTTTGCTGGCCTGAGGGTGGTCTAGCTCCCCTCAGATGCCCCAAGGTAGGTCTCCCTAAAAGGAGGTGATCCAGCCGCACCTTCCGGTACGGCTACCTTGTTACGACTTCACCCCAGTCACCAGCCCTGCCTTCGGCGGGTGCTCCGACTTCGGGCATGGCCAGCTCCCATGGTGTGACGGGCGGTGTGTACAAGGCCCGGGAACGTATTCACCGCAGCATGCTGATCTGCGATTACTAGCGATTCCGCCTTCACGCAGGCGAGTTGCAGCCTGCGATCTGAACTGAGACGCGGTTTTTGGGATTGGCTCACGCTCGCGCGCTCGCGACCCTTTGTCCGCGCCATTGTAGCACGTGTGTAGCCCAGAGCGTAAGGGGCATGCTGACTTGACGTCATCCTCACCTTCCTCCGGTTTGTCACCGGCAGTCTCCCTAGAGTGCCCAACTCAATGCTGGCAACTAGGAACAAGGGTTGCGCTCGTTGCGGGACTTAACCCAACATCTCACGACACGAGCTGACGACAGCCATGCACCACCTGTGTCCGCGCTCCCGAAGGCACCCCCACGTTTCCGCAGGGTTCGCGGCATGTCAAGCCCTGGTAAGGTTCTTCGCGTTGCATCGAATTAAACCACATGCTCCACCGCTTGTGCGGGCCCCCGTCAATTCCTTTGAGTTTCACACTTGCGTGCGTACTCCCCAGGCGGGACACTTAACGCGTTAGCTCCGACACTGACCGGGTCGATACGGCCAACGTCTAGTGTCCATCGTTTACGGCTAGGACTACTGGGGTATCTAATCCCATTCGCTCCCCTAGCTTTCGTACCTCAGCGTCAGTTGAGGCCCAGTTGCGCGCTTCCGCCTCAGGTGTTCTTCCCGATCTCTACGCATTTCACCGCTACACCGGGAATTCCCGCAACCCCTACCTCACTCTAGCCGGTCAGTTTCCAGGGCCTTCCCACAGTTGAGCTGTGGCCTTTGACCCCAGACTTGACCAGCCGCCTACGTACCCTTTACGCCCAATAATTCCGGATAACGCTTGCCTCCTCCGTCTTACCGCGGCTGCTGGCACGGAGTTAGCCGAGGCTTATTCCTGGGGTACCGTCAGCTTTCGTCCCCCAGAAAAGAGGTTTACAACCCAAGGGCCTTCCTCCCTCACGCGGTATTGCTCCGTCAGGCTTGCGCCCATTGCGGAAAATTCCCCACTGCTGCCTCCCGTAGGAGTCTGGGCCGTGTCTCAGTCCCAGTGTGGCGGGCCATCCTCTCAGACCCGCTACGGATCGTCGCCTTGGTAGGCCATTACCCCACCAACTAGCTAATCCGACGCAGGCTCATCCTCAGGTGGATTGCTCCTTTCAGCTTCCGCCTGTATGGGGTATTAGCAGCCGTTTCCAGCTGTTATCCCCCGCCTGAGGGTAGATTCCTACGTGTTACTCACCCGTCCGCCACTAACACCCGAAGGTGTCCGTGCGACTTGCATGTGTTAAGCATACCGCCAGCGTTCATCCTGAGCCAGGATCAAACTCTCCGTGTCAATTCAAGAGCTTGTCTCTGGAAAAATGGAAACTTGACAGGGTTGAATATGCAGCCACCAGCCGACTCAGGGAGCCTGCTGTGCTGCTTGGCGATGGTTGACTGAACGAGTTACTTGTCAAGGTTCTGGGGCGCCGGGGCTGGGTGGCCTTGTGGCGCTTTACTACCCTATCCCCACCCCCACCACCCCGTCAAGATATCCAACCCAAAATTTTT
>NZ_JANSIL010000162.1:0-1348 GCF_047462015.1 Synechococcus sp. R5-13
GACTGACCAGAGAAGGCTTGACGGGGCCGCCCTCATCCTGGAGACCAGGCACCCTTGCCCCCAGCCTCTCCCTCACCGGCTCGGGATTCACCTCCTCAGCAATCGACTTGGACAGCTCCAAGTGACCAGACCGAGCCAGAACCGTTGGCCCCTCACAGGGGCTGATCAACCCCAGCTTGGCCAGACGGGCACAGGCATAGCGCACCTCCAGCAGGTCTGCCCCCAGTGCTTGAGCCAAAGCCGTCAGCTTGCGAGAAGGCGACACCTGCTCCAGGATCCCCCACTCCAGCGCAGAAAGTTTGAACAGAGGCAGTTCGGTGCTGGTACGCCAAAAGCAGCTATCGGGCTCTGGCAGGTCTTTTTCGGGCTGCTGCTCTAGCTTGAGCTGCTGCAGGGCTTCCAGGACGGCAGCGGTAGCGCTTTTGCTGAGGCCAGTCATTTCTCGGTAGGGCATGGGCACGTTGGGCAGGAAGCTGAACTGGCCGGATTCGAGGGCAAAGAGGCTGTAGAGGCCGGTTTGCAGTTGATGGCGGAAGAGCTTGGCCAGGGCTGCTGGGGTAATCAACCCTTGCCGCTGCAAGCAACGCCCCAGAGGCTCTTCCGAGCCGCAAAAGGAAGCCAGCTTCTCGACCACCCGCTCGCTCACCAAGCCGGAATGGGCCAGCAAGCTCTCCAGGCGGTGTTCTTCCTGAGGTGGTAGGGCAGCAATGACCCGACCTTGGTAAAACCAGATCCTGTAGATACCTCTGGGCGCCCAAATACAGAGCTGTCCTGTTTTGCTGCCTCTCTCGATCAGCTGCAACAGATCGGGCAAGGAAAATTCTTGGAGGTCTCCAACTATAGCCATAAGAATTTTTTGAACCTCCACTTCGATGGAATGGGCGAAAAATCAATGCTTCAGTAATTTTTTAGACATCCCTATTCTTGTACATGGACTCTCGGTCAACAACCGTGTATCTACGACCGTGTTTTTTGTAGCTCGATACTCTGCCCGCTAGCAATTACACTGACCGTCCGGGAAAATCTATCATGGAGTACAATCAGGATACGATCAGGCGGTACTCTCAATCCTCTCACAGAAGGCTTCTGGTTCGCTTTGTTTCGGCCTTGGCCTGGATCATGTTGCTTTGTAAAGTAAAACCCCTATTTTTGCTTTCTCTTTGAACAGAAGTTAGATAAAAGTTAGCAGGATCTCCCAACTTCTTTACAAAGCCAGAGGATTGTTCTCCCTCTGTCGGTTTGCCTCACTTTTCGCGCATGCCCTTGAGGAGGGTGGCTAATCGACTGACCAGAGAAGGCTTGACGGGGCCGCCCTCATCCTGGAGACCAGGCACCCTTGCCCCCAGCC
>NZ_JANSIL010000163.1:0-5980 GCF_047462015.1 Synechococcus sp. R5-13
GTTCATTGTACTTCATCAAAGCGCATTCCTCCCGGCACTGACCCTACGGGTACAGTGCGGGGCTCCTGCGCTAGTAAGCTGACGCTTCAGCGAGCTCAGTTGCTTATTCCCGTCAGCGGTGTCGAAGTAGCTGACAGACCTGCCCAGCTTTTGGTAGCTGGTTTTGCGATCTGCCACCGCCGCGCTGTAGAGGGCTCAGCACATCCGCCCCCAGTGGTGCAAGAGTTTTTCTTGCTGGCGACTGGGATAAAGCTGGGCCGCGGCAGCGTTGCGTAGCCACAAAGTGAGGCAGGGGGTTACCCTGCCATAGGGTGCCAGTCCGCTGCGCTGAGACTGGAGACTGCCGCGCATCAGGTTAACTCATGTTAATTTGGGGGCGTCTTCCTCTTCCATCCTGCGATCTCTATGAGCATTCAACTTCCTCGCTGGCTAGAACTGGCCTTGCCTTTCTTTCATCCTGTGCTGATGATTTTGGCGTTTGCGCTGGCCCTGTATGCCCTTTACCTGGGTCTGCAAGCGCGACGGGTGCGCACTGCCTCGGCAGAAGAACGCAAGGAGCTGATCAAAGGGAAGTTTGGTCAGCGGCATTTCCTTGCCGGATCCCTGTTCTTGGTGTTGATGGTGTTCGGGGCGCTGGGCGGCATGGGGGTTACCTACCTGAACAATGGCAAGCTGTTTGTTGGGCCTCACCTGCTGGCTGGGTTGGGCATTGTGGCCTTGGTGGCCAGCTCTGCGGCTCTAGCACCGCTGATGAAAGACGGGCAAAAGGTCTGGGCGCGTAATGTGCATGTCCTATTAAACGTGGTGATCCTGGCGATCTTGGGTTGGCAGGCGGTGACCGGCTTTCAGATTGTGCAGCGCATCGTCAACCAAATGCTGACCACACCCCAGGTGGCTTAATCTCCCCGAAAGACCCATGCAACCCTGAACAGGGCTGAGCTTTGGGAGGACTTTGTCCCGCTGGTGCGAGCCGAGAAGTCCGTCGACCCAAAGACTTCGGCCTCCCCTTTTCGGAACCCAGAGCTTCATCATGTCAGAATGGCAGAGCAGGCGCTGCATCCTTCGGCTGTAGAGGGGCGCAGTCTTGTTGCCGATACCCAGTTAACGCAACGGTTCTCCCTATGTCGGTTAGCCCTCTTCCCAGTTGGGTCAAGCGTTCCATCGGCAAAGCCAGCGAGACTTCAGCGGTGCAGCAGGTGATCAAGCAGCGGGGCCTGCACACCATTTGTGAGGAGGGGCGCTGTCCAAATCGAGCCGAGTGCTACAGCCAAAAAACCGCTACATTTCTGCTGATGGGAGGGATCTGTACCCGCGCCTGCTCTTTTTGCCAGGTGGCCAGTGGACGGCCCGCACCGTTGGATCCCACAGAGCCGGAGAAAGTGGCCGAGGCGGTTGAGCTGCTGGGGCTCAGCTATGTGGTACTCACCTCGGTGGCCCGCGACGATCTGCCCGACCAGGGATCCGGTCGCTTTGTGGAGGTCATGGAGGCAATTCGGCGGCGCTGCCCCGGCACCCAGATCGAGGTGCTTACCCCCGACTTTCGCGGGGATCGCGAGTGCATTGCCCGTGTGGTGGCTGCCCAGCCTGTTTGCTACAACCACAACATCGAAACGGTGCGACGCCTCTCCCAGGCAGTACGGCGCAGCTCCGGCTACGACTTGTCCTTGCGGGTTTTGCGAACGGTCAAGGAGCTGAATCCTGGATTACCCACCAAGTCTGGGCTGATGCTGGGGCATGGGGAAACCCGCGCAGAAGTGCTGGAAACCTTCCGGGATCTGCTGGCGGTGGGATGCGACCGTCTGACCCTGGGGCAATACCTGCAGCCTTCTTTGGCGCATCGCCCTGTGGAACGCTACTGGACTCCGGAGGAGTTTGCCGAGCTGGGCCAGATAGCCCGCCAGATGGGGTTTCGCCAGGTGCGCTCAGGGCCATTGGTGCGCAGCTCCTACCACGCTGCTGAAATGGTTGAGAACTAGGCCAGGGAGCTTGGCAGAGAGGCTGTGCAGTCTGTCATAGCCAACCTTTCCCGTCCGATCAAGGCACGAAGGCCCGCTTCCAGGCCGAACGCTCGGGCTGCAAACCGGCTGAGCACCTGTGGCGCCAGGGATCCCAGGCGGTACAAGCTGATCCCCGCCACCAGACCCGGCAAGAGGCCGTTGCCCCAGCCTCCCCACAGCCAGGAACTTACTCCTTCTGCTAGCAGCAGCAAAGCCCCATTGAGCAGCAGCGGTCGCCACAGCCCCTCGCGAAAGGAGACCAGCCCCCTCCACAAGGCCGTCCGGGGTAGGTGAAGCCGCACTCCCAAGCCCAACAGCCAAAGGCCATCCAGCAGCGGGGCCAACAGCAAATCCAACCCCAGCGGAGCCAAGCCCACCACAATCCCCTTGCCGAGGGCGACAGCTTGGCCCCATTGCTCCACAAAGCGGGCATGATGCTGCCACTGTTTTTCCAAAATCTGAGCCTGAACCCGATCCAGCCGCTTCAACACATTCAAAGCCAGAAGGGATCCCGCCTCTGTTTGCAAAATCTGCAGAATTCGCCCCCGCAAGGCTTCAATTTGGGGTGCAGGCCGTTCCCATTCCAAAGTAATGCGGCCATCCGGCCAGTGGGTGCGGACTTTCAGAGGTTTTGGGCAAGCGGCCACGGTCAAAATCTCCTGCGGCGATACCCAGCCTAGGTGGCGGCTGATCTGGGCACAAATGGCCTGCAACTCCGCTTCGGAGTAGAGATCGCATTTGTTCAACACCAGCAGGATGGGCTTGTATAGAGTGCGCAGCTCCGAGAGAGCTTGGTATTCCAACTGGGTCAGGTCGGTGGCGATGACAAACACGATCAAATCCGCCGAGCGGGCCACATCCCAGGCCAACTGTTCGCGGGCTTCTCCTTCCACTTCGTTCAAACCCGGAGTATCCACCAGCCTCACCCGCCAAGGGATCCCTGGCTCCGGCTGCCACAGCAGGGATTGGGGCTGCTGAGTGACCCCATTGAGGGGGCCCACCTTCAATCGCTCCTCGCCGGTTAGGGCGTTCAGGACGGCCGACTTGCCACGGTTGACCAGCCCAAACACCGCAATGGAAAACAGCCGCGCGGTGAGGCGCTTGCGCAAAGTGGATAGAGCCCTGAACTCCGGTTGTAAATCCCGACGGCTGGCCAGAGATTGCCAATGATCCCAGCACCTTTGCAAAACGGTTTCGGCTTGGGTCAAGGGAGTGGTCATAGACAGGGGCAATGGACTAACCCTCACTCTAGAGGGAATTGCCCCTCAGGGCTAGCCGTTTCTCCCCCCCAGCGTGGGGAATCCAAACCCCACAAAATAGGGCATGATCACCCTAGGGTTCCGCCGAATCTCCTATGCTGTACCGCCTTCCCCAATCTCTGAAATGGCTTCGTGTGGGTGGATCCCATCGTTCTAAGCAAGAGCGCCAGATCGTGCGCAGCCTGCTGGCCTTTGCTGGGGCGCTGCTGGTTATGGATGTTGTGCTTCTGAGCGCCCTTCGCTAGTCCAACTTGGCAAGCCCATCGTTAGGTGATTCCGAACAAGTCTAAGTCTGAGGCATTCCTCTAGCACTGCTACAGGCAAGCACTCCCAGCCCCTTGCCCATTATGAGGAGAGGGGATCCCAGAATTGGCAAACAGTTGCACTGCAACTCGAAATAACCCCAACCCGATCAGAGGGTGGGAAGGGTTTTCCAAGTTACCAAGTTGCCTGTCAGGCAACTGTTAATTGACCAGCAAAAGGCTGGCCGGGATCCCTTGTGCTGCGAGGGCAAGCCGCCGGGGATGGGGGCCGGATCGGGAATAATGGAAGCGGTCCAAGCCGGGGGAGTTAGGTTTTCCCCAAGCTGAGGCTGCTGTTTCTCTTCATCTTGAGGCCGGTTATGGTTTTGCAGGAGGCGGCGGGCGTGCCCCGCATCAACGCGCGCGAGTCGGATGTTTTCGACATTTTCAACCTGAAGCATTATCTCGGCCCTAACCCCTATCTCAATACAGCCGCTTTCACCTTCGACTTTGCCCTTACCCAGTGCCCACAGCCGCTGCCCATTGATGTCTACCTGTCCAAGGTCTGCTTCCATTTCCCCCAGTTGCAGGAGGGATCTTATCCTTCCTACGCCCACTTGTTTGCCCGGCTGGTGGCGGAGGTGAACCGGTTGCAGATGGATCTCCACTTGCAGAAGTGGAGCTGTCACCTGTTTCCAGAGTATGTGCGCATCGCGGTGCAGACCTTGCATGGCCGTACCACTCGTGCCGCGGTCTATTTTGCTTGGGATTGGCTGGAAGCCATCACCCAGGGGCAGCCCTTCGACGTTGAAGGGGAGATGCGCCGCCTGCAGCAATTGTTTCGCAACTCGGTGTACGGCGGGCCGACGGTCTATGCCCTCCTGCGGGCTGCTCACGAACGCGGGATCCCGACCTACTACCTGTGGGATGAGGGGGTGATGCAGTATGGCTATGGGCGCAACCAGGTGCGAGGGGTGGCCACCACCTTTCACTGCGACAGCCATCTCGACTCTGACTTCACCACCCGCAAAGACGATTGCAAAGCCTTTCTGGCGGCGCAAGGGTTCCCCGTGCCCCAGGGAGAGGTGGTCGCCTCTTTGGCAGAAGCTTTGCAGTTGGCGCAGGAAATCGGCTATCCGGTGGTGCTCAAGCCGGTGGCCGGCCACAAGGGGATAGGGGTAACAGCAGGCATTCAAACCCCAGAAGAACTGGCCTTTGCCTACGAGGTAGCCGTGGCAGCCCTTCCCCCTGAGGAGCCCATCCGGCTGATCCTGGAAAAGCATCTGCAGGGCACCGATTTTCGCCTGTTGTGTGTGGGAGGCCGCTTTGTGGCGGCCACGGAACGACGCCCCGCCTCAGTGACGGGAGATGGCCAAAGCACCATCGGGCAGCTCATCGAGCAGGCCAACCGGGATCCCGTCCGTTGGGATACCCCCACTTCTCCCCTAGGGCCGATCCAATGGGATGAGGCAATGGAGCGCTTTCTGGCAGAGCAGGGCTTGACGGTGGACAGTGTGCTGGAACCGGGGCGGACGGTCTATCTGCGCAAGGTATCCAATCTCTCGGCGGGAGGAGTGAGCCGCGATGTCACGGCCACCGTCCATCCCGACAACGTGGTTTTGGCCCAAACCATTGCCCAGCAGTTCTCGCTGGTGTGCTTGGGCATCGATGTCATTGCCCCCAGCCTGGAGCGCTCCTGGAAGGAGGGATCCCTGGGGATCATCGAGATCAATGCTGCGCCAGGTGTGCTCATGCACCAAAAACCTGCCATTGGCGCGGGAGTGGATGTGCCGGGGGCAATCCTCGACCATCTGTTTCCCAAGACGGCCCGCATCCCGATTTTGACCTTTAACCGCCTCACCTTGGCGGAGGCGCACACCTTGGTGGAGCATATTTTGTCCCACCGCCCCAACGCATGTGTGGGATCCGTCTGTCGGGAGGGCGTGCTGCTAAACCACAGCTCTAGACCCCTGCAGGGCAGCCTCTTTCGCCAGGTGAAAACCCTGCTGCGCCATCCCCAACTGGATCTGCTTTTGGCGGAAGCCGACGAAGAGACCCTGGAGGGGGAGGGCTTGGCCTACGAAGGCAGCGACCTGGTGGTGCTGCGGGATCCCTCTGAACAAGAGCTGCAAACCCTGACACGGGATCTCAACCCTGGCGGCGCCCTCTTCCTGCAGCGGGAATCCACCCTAACTCTGACGGTGGCCGGCCAGACGGAGCGATTTGAGTTGCCGGTGACAGACCTGCAGATGGGGATCCTGCTGCGATCCATGACCCTGCGGATCATCTGCAGAACCATTAGCCAGATGCTGAAGAACTGGTCTGGCTGAGGGGTTTTGGATTTTCTTCAGATTCTTGTAAAAGGGTAGGCAAAACAAGGGATCCCTGCTGGGGAAAAAGGCCGGCCAGCCAGTCAGCTAGAAATCGCAGGAGCCCCGCACTGTACCCGTAGGGTCAGTGCCGGGAGGAATGCGCTTTGATG
>NZ_JANSIL010000164.1:0-5674 GCF_047462015.1 Synechococcus sp. R5-13
CGTAACTTCCGCATTCCTCCCGACACTGACCCTACGGGTACAGTGCGGGGCTCCTGCGATTTCTAGCTGAGGTGAATGGATCTGGCCATCTTGGCCGGCGATCCCAGGGATCCAAGCAATCTAGGAAATTGGCTAGGTTGGGTTAGGGCTTGTTGGAGATCTTTTGTCGGTGAGCGATTCTTTGGATGTCCAGGCTCCTCTGCCCGCCATTTTGGCCGATCTGCAAAAAGCCCTGGGATCCCTGGGGTTGGGTTATCTCCAGGTACAAGCGCGGCTTTCCGGCCACCGCCTGTTGCTGCGTCTAGAAGGGGATCCCCTGCCTGAGCCGGATGCTTTGCTGGGGAGCCTCTCGCCGGCCTTGGAGCACATGGCGCTGACCCACAGGCAGCGTCAGGTGGAGCTTTTTGGCTTTCTGGCCAATGAAGGGATCCCGGAATGGCACCGCGAGTGGCGCTATCAGCCCCAGCCCAACCCCAACAGCCCTCTGTATCGCGCTCAGCGGGGGGATGGGGTAGCCATCCAGCAGGTACTGAATTACCTGTTGCGTCCGGAAGGGATCCAAGCACGGGTTCATCTCCATCCCAAGCTGGGCCTCTTGCAGGTGAACTTGCAGGCGGCAGAAGCTCCGGATCCGGCTTGGGCTAAGGATTTTCTGCGGCGAGCCTTAACCCGTCTGGAATGGACTTTTTTGCAACGGCTGCGGCTTTCTGGGCAGAAACTGGGCTCTTTTTTCCCGGCCTGGAGCCAAGAGTTCGACCTCAAACAGCCTGCCTTTTGGCAGTCCCCGCAGGTGCCCTTGACCGGGCGATCCCCCATCTCAGAGAGAGAAATCTCTCCGCTGGATAAGCCGCCACCCCCTTCTCCTGCCTCCCAGACTGAATCTCCGGGTGTCAGTTGACGGAGGAGATAGTAAGTAGCCGAGCGTTTGCAGCCGCTGGCTGAGCGTATTCTGAAGGACAGTGCTCGTTGGGGTTGGCCATGCGGGTTGTTTTTTTCGGCACGCCAGAGTTTGCCCTGCCTTCGCTGCAGATCCTGTTGCAGCCGCAGTCTCCCTTTGAAGTGGTGGGATTGGTCTGTCAGCCGGATCGGCCCCAGGGGCGAGGGCAAAAGGTGCTTCCCCCCCCTACCAAGGTTCTCGCCCAGGCCCACGGGATCCCGGTGTGGCAGCCTGTCCGCCTGCGGCGGGATCCCCAAGTGCTGGCGGCTCTGGAGGCGCTGGCCGCCGATGTGTTTGTGGTGGTGGCCTACGGCCAGATCTTGCCCCTGACGGTGTTGCAGATGCCCAAGCTGGGCTGTGTGAATGTGCATGGATCCCTCCTGCCCGCCTATCGTGGCGCTGCCCCCATCCAGTGGGCTATTGCCAACGGAGAAACCGAGACCGGCGTGACCACCATGCTCATGGATGAGGGAATGGATACGGGGGCCATCCTGCTCCAGGCCAAGCTACCCATTGGGCCAGAGCAAACCAGCCTAGAATTGGCACCCCAACTGGCTCAACTGGGGGCAGAACTCTTGGTGGAAACACTCCTGAAATTGGAGAAAGGGGAACTCACCCCTATTCCTCAGGATGGATCCCGGGCAACCTACGCCCCTTTGCTCAAAAAACAAGACTTTCACCTCGACTGGCAGCGCCCTGCCCAGGCCTTGCACAACCAAATCCGCGCCTTTTCCCCCAACTGTTTCACCGGTATAGAGGGACAGCGGATAAAGATTGTCCGCTCCGCCTCTCCCCAACTGCACTCGCCACCCCCTGAAATCCCCCAGGGCAGTCCCGGAGAAGTGGTGGGGTTGGCCAGAGGAGAAGGGATCTACGTAGCCACAGGAGAGGGATCCCTGTTGATCCGGCGGGCGCAGCTGCCTGGCAAAAAAGAACAGTCCGCTTGGGACCTGGTCAATAGCGGCCAGCTCAAGGTGGGAATGCGCTTTGAGCCGCTCCCCGATTCTTGAGAGCCCACACACAGGGATCCCTTGGGCGTGGTCAACCCAAATGGTGGCGAATAAATGGTGGCGAATACAGTAATGAATGAAACATTTCCGTTGCATTACTCCTCTCTCCCTCTGGGAGAGGGTGAGGCTTACTCCGGCTGGGGAAACTCCTGCCAAAGGGTGGTGCGTTGGCGCAAGCTGAGGAACTGTCCGCCGCCGAGGATAAGGTGATCCAAGACCGGGATCTGTAGCAGTTGCCCCGCCTGCAAGAGTTGCCGGGTGAGGGCAAGGTCTTCTGGGCTGGGATCCAAGCAACCGGAAGGGTGGTTGTGGGCGACGAGGATGCGGCTGGCTCCTTGCTTGATGGCGCTGCGGAAGGTTTCCCGCGGATGGGTGAGGGTTTCGGTGGCTGTCCCCCGGGTTACGATCTGCTGGCCAATGAGGCGGTGCTTGATATCTAGGTGCAAAACGGCAAAATGCTCCTGGGTCTCCCACATCAGGTCGCCGCTCAGGGCCATAGCCGCTTGTTCTGGCGACTCAATGGCTGTCCGGTCTGGCGGACGACTCAAAAACACCCGCCGTCCCAGCTCGATGGCGGCCAACACCGTTGCTGCCTTGGCCGGGCCAATGCCTTCAATTTGCAGCAGCTCCCCTGCCTCCACCTGGCGCAGTTGGGCCAAGGGATCCCCTTGGGCTTCCAATTTTTTCAGGAGCAACTGGGCGAGGCCGACTGCTGAGAGTTTGCCTGGCCCCTGGCCAGTGTTGAGCAAGATGGCCAGCAGCTCGGCGTGGGAGAGGTGCCTTGCCCCTTGGCTGAGCAGCCGCTCGCGGGGACGATCTTGGGCAGGAATATCGCTGATGCGCAGCACGTACTGGCTCATCTGGGGCCTAGGGAGGAGAAGAGGTTTTTTTCAACAGCCAAAAAGGACTGCGGCGCTCGACGACCCGCCAAGATCCCAGAATGGCTGCCTGTTCGCCCTCGGGAGCTGTAAGTTCAGCTACAAAGGGATCCCAGGTAACCAGGTAGTCGGGCGCCTGCCCCTGGGCTTGCCAGTCGGCCAGCTCTTCTGGGCTGGCGGCGTAGGGAACCTGCAGCGGGCCATAAAAATAGGGTACAAAAGAGCGAAAGCCGTACAGGCCCACCGTTCCAGAGAGAGCCGGCTGGGCGTTGTTTTCGGAAGTGGCAAACTGCCGGAAAAAGTGGACGGCTCCCCCCTGGGTGTGTTGCAGCAGGCGGGGGAAGACCCAGCACCAGGCCAGTTGGGCGCTCAGTCCCGTGGCCAAGAGCAAAACTGTCCAGCCCCAAGCCCGCCGCCGTCCTCGACTCCAAAGGAGAATTCCCAGCAGCAGGATCGCGGCGGGGACGTAGGTCAACACCGGCCACTCCACCTCAGCCTGCAGGTATCCCAGCACCAAGCTGCTGGAAAAGTCGTCAGGGATGCCGGCAAAGACCCATGCTTGGACTAGCCCAGCGGGGTCCTGGGATCCCAGCCAGGGCAGCAACAGCCACAGGGCCAGCCAAAACAAGCCACTGAGCAGGATCCAGGCACTTTCCCAAAAACTGGGCCCTCTTTTCTCAGCAACCAGGCGCTGCAAGCGCAGGGCAGCAAAGTAGGCCCCAATGGGGTACAGCAGCGAGGTGTAGTGAACCAGCTTGGTTTGCACCAGCAGCGAAAACAGGGCCAGCACCACCCCAAAAGCCACCAACAGCAGAGATTCTGCCCGCCGAGTCAAATCCACCGAGCCCACGCTCCTGGGGATGGGCTGCAGGATCTCGGCCAAAGCCAAAGAACCCCAGGGAAAGCACCCCAGGGCAAAGGCCAACAGATGAAAATAAACCGGGCCGGGATGCCCATCTGAGCTGGTGAGGATGCGCCATTGGTAGCGCCCAAACTCTTCCACCCATTCTGGCCCCCGTTGCACCCCCTCCAACGCCAGCCAAGTGAGGGGAACAGCCACAGCTAGGCTGAGGAAAACCAGGCTCTCCCCCCATCGAAGGGGAGGATCCCGTTGCCAGAGCTTGTAGAGGATCCAGATAGCCAGGGGCAACACCAGCCCCACCGGCCCTTTGGCCAACACTGCCAAGCCCAGGGCCAGCGCCCCCACCGCTCTCCACCTGCGTCCAGAGTACCCGGCCCGCCAGGCCTCCTCGGCGGCCCAAAGGGATCCCAGACCCACCCCCATCCCCAGATTCAACAGCGGGTCGATGAGGCCGGTTTTGTAAAAAAACAAGGGCAGGTAGCCCGTCAGCAGTAGGATCCCCCACAGGCAGCCAAACCCCACCCCACGCAGATGGGATCCCCACCCCACCAGCAGCGCCACCGTGATCCCGCCAGCAAAAGCATTGGGCAAGCGCGCTGCCCCTTCGTTCATCCCTAAAACAGCTATGGACAGGGCCTGCAGCCAAAAAAAGAGAGGGGGCTTCTCGAAAAAAGGCTCCCCGTTGATGGCCAACGAGAAAGGATCCCCGCTGGCCAGCATCTGCCGCGCCAAGCTGGCGTAGATCAGCTCATCCCAGTCGAACAGGTAGGGGATCCCCTGACCTACCCACAGCCACAGGCCGGCCAAAAGCCCCATCCCCAGGGATCCCTTGAGGCGGCCCAGAAAGCTAGGCATGGAAAGCTTCTGAAGACACCACCCGGCCCACGCTCTGAGGCGAGCGCAGGAGGCGGAGCAACTGGGCTGCCAGAGCGGATCCCTCTGTCTCTACCGGAATCTCCACCCCACACCAACGGCTGGAGCTACCCTGCAGGGCAGCTATCCACTCCGGGGCAAGGGATCCCCGCGCCACCCCGATCAATTGCGGCAGAGGCTCCCGACGATACAGCCCAATCCAGCGCAAGCCCAGTTGAAAAGGCCCCGGTCGGAAACGGGGGTTCAAGCGGCCATCCGCCTCAAACTTGCTCAACATCACCTGCAGAGAGCAGATCTGGCGAGTATTGAGCGCAGGAGCCGAAGGCACAAGGCGGGCGCGGAACGTGGCAACCATCTCCGCAAAGGGGATCTGAACGGTCTGCTCTTCTCCCGGCGCAGTGTCGAACGCATAGCCGTAGGCGGGGCTGTCCCAGCCGCCTTGATCCCGCAGTAAGACCTTATACCGCTGCCCATCCCCTCGCAGGCGCAGCTCCAGACCGGCAAACCCCGACAAGTCCAGCGGCGGCTGCCAATTGCGGGTGCGCGTGGAAACAAACCCCCCAAAGTTGGCCGTGGAAACCTGGCCTGCGAACAGCAGCTCCTCCTTTCCCCAGAGCAGTTGGCTTTGGCTCGCCCCGCCCATCACCACATCGTCCAAAATGCCCCAAAACCGATGCAAATCCGGGTTGGGCCGGCGAAAGTCGAACAGCATCCGCTCCGTTTGCCCACTGCTGCGCAATTGCTCCAGATAAGCCTTGGCCGTTGGTGGATCCTCCAAACCCAGGATCACCGTTGCCGTCGCCCAATCTGGTGTCTGGCTCACCTCCACGCCCTGCTGCCGCAGGGCCTCCGCCAACCCGTCAGGCAAACCTTCCCCCACTACCCCCACCTGGATAGGAGCCGACTCGGCAAGAGAAGGTGGCACAAAATCATCCTCCACGGCCTGGAACCCATTTTGAACCCGACGCCACACCTCAGCCCAAGGCAGGGCCTCATAGTAGGTGAGTGTGTTCCAGAACCGCCCCAGATCCCAAGGCATGAGTCTACCTGATACATTCACGCTGAACTCTCCTGAACATGGTTCAGGAAAGAAGCGATCGCATCCTGCCTATCT
>NZ_JANSIL010000165.1:0-9715 GCF_047462015.1 Synechococcus sp. R5-13
TTAACCTCACACACACCAAGGGATCCGACGGTGTGGGACCGCCGGTTCCGCTTCACCCTAGTTCCCCGCGCCCCCCAACAGCAACCCCCTTCTCCCGATTCCCGGCCTCAGCAGGACAGCTGTCCGCTTCACGGTAGCCGATCTCTTGAGAGCGGGAGAACCAACCTAAACCTACATCTGACTGCTGCGGGCAGCCACTCGCAGTTTGGCAGAGCGGGCCCGTGGATTGCGTTGCCGTTCCAGTTCGGAAGGGGACAAGGGCCTGGGGGTGAGCACCTGCCAACGGGGATCCCTGCGGAAGGCCCATTTCACCAAGCGATCTTCAAGGCTATGGAAGCTGATCACGGCCAACCTGCCGCCGGGTTTCAACCAAGTGGGGGCTTGGGCCAGCAAGGTTTCTAAAGCCTCCAGTTCTCGGTTCACGGCAATGCGCAACGCCTGAAAGACGCGGGTGGCCGGGTGGATGCGGCCTCGCCGAGCTGCCGGAGGTACCGCCTGCCAAACCACCTGGGCCAACTGGGTAGTTGTGGCGAGGGGACGAGCCTGCTCGATGTGATGGGCAATGCGGCGGGCAAATCGCTCTTCGCCGTAACGGGTGAAAATCTCGATCAACTCTTCGACCGGGCGATGATTAACCCAATCGGCAGCGGTTTCCTGAGCGGCACTGGGATCCATGCGCATATCCAGCGGCCCCTCCCCGCGAAAGCTAAATCCCCGCTCAGGGCAGTCCAGTTGCGGCGAACTCACCCCCAAGTCGGCCACGATGCCATCGAAGGGGATCCCCTGCCCCTGCTCATCCCGAAAGCCGTGCTGCTGCAGATCGAAATCGGCAAAATTGAGGTGCCACAGTTGGATGCGGCTGCCGGGGATCCCTTCTGCTGCAAAACGCGCTTGCGCCGCCTGTAGAGCCGCCGGATCCCGATCCAACCCCACCACTCGAGCAGCTCCCCCCCGCAGCAGCGCCAAGCTGTGTCCACCCCCTCCCAACGTCACATCCAAAAAAATACCGCCCCCCTGGGGTTGCAGGTAGGCCATCACCTCCTCGGTCAAAACAGAGTCGTGTTGATACACCTCGCCAAGCACGGTCTGCGGGGGTTCTATTTCTGCTGCTACAAAGTTCAGTATCTGCAAAAAAAAAAGGCCGAGGCCAGGCCCCGACCGAGGAATCCATGTTGTTAAGGTGATCCTCTGAGAAAAGAGGGGTGGCCGTCAAAAGACAGGCTGTCTTGGGATCCCCGGCAAAATCTCTGGGGCGCGAGTCCCGCTCTGAGTATGATGAGACTGCTGCCGCTTTTGCCCAGTCTGCCATCAGAGTTGCTGTGTTGACTCACTCTTCTGCTACTGATATCTTGACCCTCTCGCCGGCCAAGGGCCTGCGCGGCCAAGTGAGCATCCCCGGCGACAAATCCATTTCCCACCGCGCCCTGATGCTGGGATCCCTGGCCGAAGGAGAAACCACCATCCAAGGGCTGTTGCTGGGAGAGGATCCCCGCAGTACGGCAGCCTGTTTTCGGGCGCTGGGGGCAGATATTTCGGAGCTTAACAGCGAGTGTGTTCGCATTCGGGGGGTTGGCCTGGGCCGGCTACAAGAACCGGCGGACGTGTTGGATGCCGGCAACTCCGGCACCACCTTGCGCCTGATGCTGGGGATCCTGGCTGGCCAGGCCGGGCGCTTTTTTGCCGTCACCGGCGATCGCTCCCTGCGCTCGCGGCCCATGGGGCGGGTGGTAGAACCGCTGCGGCAGATGGGGGCCAGCATTTGGGGACGGGCCGGTGGGACGTTGGCACCTTTGGCCGTACAAGGGGGATCCCTCAAGGGCATTCACTACCGCTCCCCGGTGGCTTCAGCGCAGGTAAAATCCTGCCTCTTGCTGGCGGGCCTGCTGGCGGAAGGCACCACCCAAGTCACCGAGCCGGCTCTCTCTCGGGATCACTCGGAACGGATGTTGCGGGCCTTCGGGGCCAACATTCAGGTGGATCCGGAAACAAAAACCGTGGCCGTGGTGGGGGGATCCCGCCTGGTGGGCCAAAAAGTTCAGGTGCCGGGAGATATCAGCTCGGCAGCCTTTTGGCTGGTGGCCGCCTCCATTGTGCCCGAGAGCGAATTGCTGCTAAGGGATGTGGGCCTCAACCCCACCCGTACCGGTGCGCTGCAGGTGTTGCAGGAGATGGGGGCCGATATTCAAATTGAAAACTGCCGGGAAATGGCCGGTGAGCCCCTGGGAGATCTGCGGGTGCGTTCGGCCCGCTTGCGCGGCTGCACCATCGCCGGCGATCTCATCCCCACCCTGATCGACGAGATCCCGGTTTTGGCGGTGGCGGCGGCCTTTGCCGAGGGGATCACGGTGATTCGCGATGCCGCAGAGCTGCGGGTCAAAGAAAGCGACCGCCTGTCAGCCATGGCCCAAGAGTTGAGCCGCATGGGAGCCCAGGTCGCCGAATATCCCGATGGCCTGGAAATCAAAGGAGGGATCCGTCTTCACGGGGCCGAGGTCGACAGCCACGAGGATCACCGCATCGCCATGAGCCTGATGGTGGCAGCTCTAGGAGCGCAGGGATCCACCCTCCTCAGGGGAGCCGACTGTGCCCGCATCTCCTACCCCGACTTCATTCCCACCCTGCAACGATTGACTGCTTCCCCCCTGGAGTCTTGAGAGGGCCCATCTTTAACTTTGCCGCCTCTGCTCCTATGTCGACCTGCCCCAGCCCGCCCGGACCTATCGCCATCGAACATCTCTGCTTCCGGGTTCCTCCCGGTGGGCAAGCAGCCTTTCTTGAGCAAGACGAGCGGGTTTGGGGATCCGCCCTGCGCCGGCATCCGGGTTTTCTGGGCAAAGAAGTTTGGCTGGATCAAGAGGATCCCGAACTTGTCCACCTCATCCTCCGCTGGGCCAGCCGTGCTGACTGGAAGGCCTTTCCCTCCGAGCAAGTGGAGGCATTGGATCGGCAAATGCGGCCTTTTTATGTGCGCTTGGAACAGGCCAAAGAATACCAGCTCTGGCAGCCCGGCCCTTCTGCAGGGACAGGAAAGCAGGATTAAGGGATCCCTTCAGTCTCAAAACCTACCTCAGAGCCCACCGAGTCAGCCCTGGGGGATCCTGCCACCCGCTCCTGCTCCACCAGCTCCCGCAAACTGGGCATGGTCACGGCCAAAGCTCCTTCTCGCCGCTGCAGCCCCGCTTCAAAACTCTCAGGGGTGACAATGCCGCCGGAAATGAGCATCTTAAAAGCATCTTCCACCGGCATGAACACTTCCACCACCTGGTCTTCCGGCACAATGGCGTACCAGCCCGTCGTTGGATTGGGGGTGGTGGGCACAAACAGGCCAAGGGAGCGCTGCGGCCCATCGGGCCGAATGGGAGTTTGAATGGTGCCCGTCACAAAGGCCAGCGCCCAAGCTCCTGGTCGGGGATATTCCACCAGCACCACCCGCCGAAAGCGCTGATTGTTGGGGGCAAACAAAACACTGACCAATTGCTTCAAGGTCTTGTACACCAGCCCCGCCACCGGAATCGCATGGAGCAACTGTTCGCTGAGATTGAGCAGCCACTGGCCGACAATGTTGCGGGCCATGAAGCCAATCAACAGGATGAGCACAATCGGCGTCAACAGGCCCACCGCCAGATCGATGAGGTTGATCAAGATCGGGTGCAAACCCTGGATGGGATTAAACTGCTTCGGAATGCTGGTCAGAAAGCCAATGCTCCAGGTGGCCACCTCCACCGTCAGCCAAATGGTAGTTGCCAGAGGGATCACCACCAGCAACCCCGCCACGAAGTAGTTCTTAAGATGCTGTTTCCATTGTGAAACCATGGTGAGGTCGTCCCGTCGAGTCAACCGAGTGGATGCATCGAACCCTTGCAAGTGAAGCTTGCAGATGGCAATCATGATACCTGCCTTCTGCGTTGCCCTCATGGGGGGCAGCCGCAACTTGCCGGCAAAAGAAATCGGGCTGCCAAAAAGCGCAGAGCCCCAAACTTTCATCAGGCCGATAATGCTATCTTAGGTCGATATAAAATTTTGTAAAGGCAGGGATCCCGTCCCGAGGCGTTGTGGCCAAGCCCCTGGATGGTTTGTGTTTCTGCTGGGTGTTGCGTGGGAGGCCCTATGTCAGAGTCAGATTGGCTAGAGCATACCTGTCAGGTGGAGGTGCCTGTTCCCATTGAGCAGGTATGGGATTTGTGGGCCAACCTCACCCTCATGCCCCGTTGGATGAAGTGGATCCGCTCGGTGGAATTGCTGGATCAGGAGCTGTCCCGGTGGACACTGGATACCCGCGGCCTCACCTTCAGTTGGATCTCCCGCACCCACACGGTGGTGAAACACCAACACATCGGCTGGAGTTCGGTGGAGGGGCTGCCCAATCGGGGCGCGCTGCGCTTTTACGACCGCAAAGGCAGTACCATTGTGAAGCTGTCGGTTGCCTACAAGCTCCCGGGGATCCTCGGCAAAATCTTGGATGGCCTGTTTGTGGGCAAAGTGGTGGAGAGCACCATCCAGGCGGACCTGGAGCGCTTCAAAGCCTATGCCCTAGAGCAGGCGGGGCCAGCCGCCGACAATGCCTCGGCCAGCTAGTCTCCGTTCGTCAGGCCCAAGTGTTTCGCCGACCTTCCCCATTGTCAACCCTCGCCACTGCAAAGGCCGCTTCATGTCAGATCCCTCTCCTGAGCCTGTCATTGCCCTCTCTCGTCAGCCGGTGGACAACCGCAACATTCGCTTCTCTCTGGAGCGGGGCGAGCTGGATCTGGATCAACTTCTCCTGCTGTTGAACCGCAATGCCTTTTGGGCGCAGAATCGCCAGAGGCAGGAGATGGAGCGGGCCGTTGCCCACAGCCATCCGGTGGTCAGCGCCTGGGATGGGGAGCGCTTGATTGGCTTTGGCCGCGCCACTTCCGATGGGGTTTACCGAGCCGTCCTCTGGGATATCGTGGTTGATCACGATTACCGACGTCAGGGCATTGGCCGCAAGTTGGTGGAAACCCTGATTAGCCATCCCCATCTGCAGTCGGTGGAGCGCGTCTACCTGTTCACGACCCATCAGCGCGGCTTTTACGAACGGATTGGCTTTGTGGAAAATCCCAGCACCACCTTGGTTTTGCACGGGCGCCCTCTGGAGTTTTTGATCCCGTCTACTGAACAGGCGCAGGCTTGACCGACAGGGATCCCAAGAGAGTGAGAGTATCTTGAACGACAGTGGGTTGGTTCGGCCTCGGCAGGAGAACGCGCTAGCCTGAAAAGCAAAAAGGGTGAGAGGGGGTACTCATGGCCAATCGCCTCGCCACAAGTTCCAGCCTTTACTTGCGCAAGCACGCCGAGAACCCGGTGGATTGGTGGCCTTGGATCCCAGAGGCTCTGGAGAAAGCCCGGGCCGAGGATAGGCCGATTTTTCTGTCCATCGGCTATTCCAGTTGCCACTGGTGTACGGTCATGGAGGGCGAGGCTTTTTCCAACCCGGAGATCGCCGCTTTCCTCAATGCCCATTTTTTGCCCATCAAAGTGGATCGCGAGGAGCGGCCCGATCTCGACAGCATCTACATGCAGGCGTTGCAGCTCATGAGCGGGCAGGGGGGATGGCCCCTCAATGTTTTTCTCACGCCCGATGACCTGGTGCCTTTTTACGCCGGCACCTATTTCCCCGTAGAGCCCCGCTTTGGCCGCCCGGGGTTTTTGGCCTTGCTGCAGCGCATCCTGCAGTTCTACCGGCAGGAAAAAGAAAAAATAGAGGAGATGAAAGGCCAGATTTTGACGGCTCTGACCACCCTCAGCGACCTGGTGCCGGAAGACCACATTCCCGCCGACCTGCTGCGCTCTGGGATCCCCAAGATCCAGCCTTTGCTCTCCAACGTTGGGGCGGTGCAGCAATTTCCCATGATGCCCTACGCTCAGTTGGTATTGCGTTCGGCCCGCTTCGACCCACCGGAAGGGATCCCCGGCTCGCAGAGCGCTCTGGAACGGGCCAAAGAGCGAGGCATGGCCTTGGTGCTGGGAGGGATCTTCGACCATGTGGCCGGCGGATTTCACCGCTACACCGTGGATCCCACCTGGACGGTGCCCCACTTTGAAAAGATGCTCTACGACAACGGGCAGATCCTAGAGTTTCTCTCCGATCTGTGGGCGCACGGTATCCAAGATCCGGCCATTGAGCGGGCGGTGCGGCTGACGGTGGAGTGGGTGGCGCGAGAGATGACCGCCCCTGCCGGGTATTTCTACGCCGCTCAAGATGCCGACAGCTTTGCCCGGGCAGAAGATCGAGAGCCAGAGGAGGGAGAGTTCTACGTCTGGCGCTGGCAGGAGCTGCAGGAGCTCTTGGGGGAAGAAACCTTCCGCGCCTTGCAGCAGGCGTTTGACCTATCGCCGGGGGGCAACTTCCCCGATCGGCCCGGCTGCATCGTCTTGCAGCGCCAACAGGGAGGAGCGTTGCCGCCAGAAGTTGAAGCCGCCTTGACCACCCATCTGTTTCAGGCACGCTATGGCTCTGCGGAGCGACGAGTTCCCTTCCCTCCGGCAGTGGATGCCCAGTCGGCCCGTCTGCAATCCTGGCCAGGGCGAATCCCACCTGTCACCGACACCAAGATGATCGTCTCTTGGAACGCCTTGATGATCTCCGGCCTGGCGCGGGCCTATCAAGTGTTCGGCAACGCAGACTATCTGCAATTCGCTCTGCGGGCTGCCCAATTCATCCTCAGCCAGCAGCGCCACCCTGAGACCGGATCCCTGTTGCGCCTGAACTACGATGGCACAGCTCAGGTGCCCGCCAAGTCAGAAGATTACGCCCTGCTGATCAAGGCCCTGTTGGACTTGCAGCAAGCCTGCCTGCCCCTGGTGGGGGATCCCACCCCTCAAGACTGGTTACAGGCTGCCCTCCAGCTCCAGCAGGAGATGGATGCGCAACTGTGGGATCCGGCCAGGGGGGGATACTTTGTCAGCGATGCCCAGAGTGCCCCTGAGCTGTTGGTGCGAGAGAAGGAGTTCCAGGACAACGCTACCCCTGCAGCCAATGGGGTGGCCATTGCCAACCTGGTGCGCCTTGCCGCCCTCACCGGAGATCTGGACTACCTGGAACGAGCAGAACAGGCCCTGAAAACCTTTGCCCACATCATGAGCACCCAGCCGCGCACCTGCCCCAGCCTTTTTGCCGGACTGGATTGGTATAGCAATTGGGTGAAAGTCACCCTGGAGGCCGATTCCATTCCCGCCTTTCAGCAACGATCTTGGCCCACCACCGTCTTTGCTCTCCCCACCGAAGCCGAACCTCTGCCGGAAGGAGCTTTAGGGCTGGTGTGCTGGGGCAACAAATGCCTGGCCCCTGCCAGTTCTCTCGAGCAAATCCAGTCCCAAATCACCAAAGGCCAAAACCGGGCTTACTGACCTTTGCCCAACTTTTGCTCAGGGCAGCAGGGATCCCTTTTCCAAGGTTACCGCTGGGACTGCGCAGGCTTTTCCACCCCAAAAAACTCAATGCGGTAACTTTGGATGCGGGTGCCCGTTTGTTGCTCCACTTGGGCCAGCAGTTCAGGCGGCAGCTCCACGTCCACATCCAAGATGCGGTTGCTATCCAGACAGTTCACGTGGCTGTGGGGATGGGTGCGGTTGCCGTAGCGGCGCCCATCGGCACGATCCAAGCACTCGACAATGTTGTGGCTGGCCAAAGCTTCCAGGTTTTGATAAACGGACGTGTGGCCAATCGGTTTGCCCTGCTGATTGAGGCGATCGTAAATCTCGCGGGCGGAGAGGTGCTCGCCACACTGCCACAGCAGCTCCAGGATATAACGGCGCTGTCGGCTCAAACGCAGATTGCACTCCCGGCACCGCTCCAAAGCAGCTTCCAAAGAATCCAAGGGGCGAGGCATGGAAAACCTCAAGTCATACCGAGTCTGAGATAGGTAGTTGCTCATCTCTACCAAGGTAGCATTTGTGCGTCAACAGTTGTTCAAAAAACACCCCGAACTCTACAAGAGCTGCCGCGCATAGCCATCTTCGAGCCGAGTCCAGGCCGTGCGCAGATGGAAGAGCCCAACATCAGCCTTCTGATTTTCTACAATACCGCTGGAGTGTTGGGGGCAAAGATCATGCAGCGGCGCAAGGTAATTCTGGGTTTGTTGGGGTTGGCCAGCAGCAGTGGATTGGCAGGAGCCTATTGGGCCAGTCGGCAGCAGCCCTCTCATCTAGCCCCAGGGATGGGATCCCCTAGAGCCGCTCTCCCCTCTCCTACCCCCCAGCCCACCCCCACCGTCGTCCCCCATCCAGATGCCCCCCATGGCCTCTACATCCCCCCCCGCCGAGATCTGCGCCTCTTGGTCATCAGTGACATGAACGGCATCTACGGCTCGGTGGAATACGACCCAGAGGTGGATCGGGGCATCGGCCTCATCCCCTATCTTCAGCCGGATATTGTTTTGGGAGGAGGAGATATGGTGGCCGGTCAGGATCCCCGCCTGTCGGAGGAGCGCATTCGCGCCATGTGGGCAGCCTTCGACCGGCATGTGGCTGGCCCAATCCGTGCGGCCAAACTTCCCTACGGCTTTACCTTGGGCAATCACGATGCTTCCTGTGCCCGCACCACGCGGGGCGGCTTTCTCTTTCAAAAAGAACGGGATCTGGCCCGCGAGTTTTGGAACGATCCGGCCCACGACCCAGGTTTGAACTTTGTGGATCGGGGGGACTTTCCCTTCTACTACACCTTTGAAAAAGACGATGTGTTTTACCTAGTCTGGGATGCCACCTGCAATTACATCCCGCCCGAACAAATGGCCTGGGCGGAAGCGGCTCTGGCCAGCGAACGGGCTCAGAAGGCCAAGTTGCGCATTGTCATCGGCCATCTGCCCCTCTACGCCATCACTGTCGGGCGCGACGATCCGGGAGAAGTGCTGCTGGAGGCGGATGCCAAACGGGCTCTGCTGGAGAAGTACCGCGTCCACACCTACATCAGCGGCCACGACCACGGCTACTACCCTGGCCACAAAGGGCAACTGCAACTGCTTCACTGCGGCATTCTCGGCTCTGGCCCTCGTCCCCTCTTGGGCAGCCCTCTGCCCCCCCGCAAGACCCTCACCCTTATCGACGTGGATTTCGAGAGCCCAGATGTTACCTATTACACTACCTATCACATGCGGGATCTGAGCGTGATCGACCAAGCAGAGCTGCCCCGTTTCATCACTGGGCACAATGGCTTGGTGCTGCGCCGCGACGTCAATTGGGACAACCTCACCCCCCAAGAAATCGCCACCTGCCAAGCTCGTATTGGATCCCTGTGTCGGGATTAACGTCTCCGTCTTGGCAAAAGATTGATGAGCCGTTTGTAGATGCTCTCGCGAGGGTTCTGCACACTTCGCGAGCAGCCCAGGCTTTTCAACAGATGATTCAAAGCAGCTTTTTCCAGCAACACCAGCCATAGCCGGTGCAACTGTGTCTCTCGCATAACGGATCCCAGTGATTGATTTCAGCGAAACTGTGGAGAGCTTGTGAAGAAAGTGGTAACTGTACCACCGGCCCATACCTCACAGACTTGCCACAAATGCTTGCCCATTCATCCCGACTCTGGTAAGTCGTACCGGGATGGGAAGGGATTTAAGTGCGGGCATTGTGGTTGGGAAGGGGATGCTGATTTCAACGGTGCAAATGTGATTGCGCTTTTGGGGGCTGCTGTAAACCAGCCTAGAGGTCAAGCCTACGGCTCGCTTCGCGAACGTGGTTGGCTTGCCAACTACAGGGCTAC
>NZ_JANSIL010000166.1:0-11087 GCF_047462015.1 Synechococcus sp. R5-13
ATCAAAGCGCATTCCTCCCGGCACTGACCCTACGGGTACAGTGCGGGGCTCCTGCGATTTCTAGCTGAACGGTGCTTCCAAATCGGCAAAAGCCGCCAGTGGCAGTGCTTTGCTGGGCTTCAAGGCAATTCCTGTGAGCGCGGAAGACAAACTGGTGGTGCCCGAAGGCTACACTGCCCGTCCGCTGCTGGCTTGGGGTACTCCCATCACCGGCACCTATCCACAGTTCAAGCTGGAAAACACTGGTGCCGAGCAGGGAATGCAGGTGGGCAGCCACCACGATGGCATGCACTTCTTCCCCATTGACGGGAAGGATCCCTGGCAGGGCAGCTCCACCGAGGGTTTGCTGGTGTTTAACCACGAGTACGTCGAGCCTCGGTTTATGCATGCTGCGGCTGTGGGCCAAAAGCTGGATTCCGACTTGCATCCCACCAATCCTGACGGCAGCCGCGATCCCGACCAGGTGCTGAAAGAGCTGAATGCTCACGGGGTGAGCATTGTCCACATCAAGCAGCAGGGAGATGGCAGTTGGGAAGTGGTGCGGGATCGCCTCAACCGCCGCATCACCGGTCTTACCCTCATGGAGATCCACGGCCCGGTGCGGGGATCCGACTTTGTGAAAACCAAGTTCAGCCCCGAAGGCACGATGACCCGGGGTACTTTGAACAACTGCGCCCACGGCGTCACTCCCTGGAATACCTACCTTACTTGTGAGGAGAACTGGGCGGGCTACTTTAGCAACACCAGCAAAGGCCCCGACCAAAAGCCCAACCTGCCCCGGGAGCACAAGCGCTACGGCGTAAGCACCGAGACTTCCCGCTACGGCTGGGAGCTGGCCAGCAACAAGGCGGACGAGTTCATCCGCTTCAATGCCACCCCCACCGCTGCGGATGCCACCCAAGACTACCGCAATGAGCCCAACACCTTTGGCTGGGTGGTGGAGATCGATCCCTTTGATCCCAGCAGCACTCCCAAGAAGCGCACCGCTCTGGGCCGCTTCGCCCACGAAGGCGTGGTGTTTCAGCCGCCGGTGGAAGGCCAGCCGATTGTGGCCTACATGGGGGACGATGCCCGCTTTGAGTACATCTACAAGTACGTCTCTGCCGAGCCCTACCGCAAGGAAACGGCGGGCGGACATCTGTTGGACAATGGCACCTTGTATGTGGCCAAGTTCAACGAAGATGGCACAGGGGAGTGGCTGCCGCTGGTGTTTGGGAAAAACGGTCTAACCCCGGAAAACGGCTTCACCAGCCAAGCAGATGTGTTGGTGAATACCCGCACGGCGGCGGATTTTGTCGGTGCTACTAAAATGGACCGGCCTGAGTGGGGAGCGGTGGATCCGCAAACCCGCATGGTCTACTTCACCCTGACCAACAACAGCCGTCGGGAACAAGACCAGGTGAACGCTGCCAACCCCCGTCCCAAAAACAAGTGGGGTCACATCATCCGTTGGAAGGAAGCCAACGACCGGCCTCAAGCCACCCGTTTCGAGTGGGATCTCTTTGTCTTGGCCGGGCCGCCGGAAGATAGCCGCAAGCTATCGGGCCAGCCCCTCAATGAAGACAACATCTTCAACTCTCCCGATGGTCTGTGGTTCGATGCCAGCCGTCGCCTCTGGATCCAGACCGACACCAGCGAAAGCAATCTCAACAAAGAGGAGTTTGCGCCTTTTGGCAACAACCAAATGTTGGCTGCCGATCCGGATACAGGGGAAATTCGCCGCTTTTTAACCGGGCCGATTGGGCAGGAGATCACCGGTGTGGTCACCACTCCCGATCAGCGCACCATGTTCATCAACGTGCAGCACCCAGGCGCCAGCACCAGCGAGGACGACTTTGCTGCCGGCAAGGTCAATTCCCGCTGGCCCGACTACGACCCCAATCTCTACCCCCGCTCGGCGGTGGTGGTGATCACCAAAAATGACGGCGGGATCATCGGCACTTAATCGGCGCTGAATCCTCATTATCAACCGCATCACGCAATCAGGCGGCAGGGATCCTTCATCTCTGCCGCTTTCTTACACTTAACCCAGCAAGGCTGATCCCTGCAGGGTCAGGAATCTGGAGCTATCTCTCAAGTACCAATTCTCCCTCTGGGAGACGAGCCGGGGGTGAGGGAAATTAATCCCACAGGTTCAAATCCGTCACTGCTCCCAAGCTGCTGCTGGAGACCAGCTTGGCGTACTTGGCTAGGGTGCCCCGTTTGTAGCGAGGCTCAGGAGGAGACCAGCGGGCGCGGCGGCGAGCCAGTTCTTCATCGCTCACGTGCAGGTGTAATAGGCGAGCCGGAGCATCGATGGTGATAAGATCCCCTTCTTCCACCAGGGCAATCGTGCCCCCCACATAGGCTTCGGGAGCCACATGGCCCACCACCATGCCGTAGGTGCCGCCGGAGAAGCGGCCATCGGTGATCAGGCCAACGCTATCCCCCAAGCCGGCGCCGATGATGGCCGAAGTGGGCGAGAGCATCTCCCGCATGCCGGGGCCACCTTTGGGGCCTTCGTAGCGGATCACCACCACATCCCCTGCTCGGATCTGGCCGGAGAGGATGGCCTGCAGGCAGGACTCCTCTGAATCGAAGACCCGCGCCGGCCCGGTAATTTTCGGGTTCTTGACGCCGGTAATCTTGGCTACTGCTCCTTCGGGAGCCAGATTCCCCTTGAGGATGGCCAGATGCCCTTGGGGATACAGGGGGCTGTGCCAAGGGCGGATCACCTCCTGATCCGGGCTAGGCTCGTCCGGCACATCCCGCAGGACTTCGACGATGGTCTGGCCGGAGATGGTGAGGCAGTCCCCGTGCAGCAGGCCGTGGTTGAGCAGCATTTTCATCACCTGGGGGATCCCGCCGGCTCGGTGCAGATCGGTGGCCACAAACCGTCCTGAAGGCTTGAGATCGCAGAGGACAGGCACGCGAGCACGAATGGTCTCGAAATCATCTAGCGTCAGGGGCACTTCTGCCGCATGGGCAATGGCCAGAAAGTGGAGCACGGCGTTGGTGGATCCCCCTACGGCCATGATCACCGAGATGGCATTTTCAATGCTTTTGCGGGTGATGATATCTCGCGGGCGGATGTTGGCTTTGATGGCCTCTGCCAAGACCTTGGCCGATTGGGCTGCACTTTCGGCTTTCTCTTCGTCTTCTGCAGCCATGGTGGAGGAGTAGGGCAGGCTCATCCCCATGGCCTCAAACGCGCTGGACATGGTGTTGGCCGTGTACATGCCGCCGCAGGATCCCGCACCAGGACAGGCGTGGCGCTCCACCGCCAGCAGCTCTTCCTCGGAGATGCGCCCGGCGCTGAACTCTCCTACGGCTTCAAAAGCGCTGACGATGGTGAGGTCGCGGCCATTGTAGTGACCCGGCTTGATGGTGCCGCCGTAGACGAAGATGGAGGGCACATTGAGGCGGGCCATGGCGATCATCGCCCCCGGCATGTTCTTGTCGCAGCCGCCAATGGCCAAGAGGCCATCCATGCTCTGGCCGTTGACCACCGTCTCGATGGAATCGGCAATCACTTCCCGCGACACCAGCGAGTATTTCATCCCCTCCGTGCCCATCGAGATGCCGTCGCTGATGGTGATGGTGCCGAACACCTGGGGCATACAGCCCGCCGTTCTCAAAGCCGCCTCCGCCCGCTCCGCCAGAGTTTGGATCCCCATGTTGCAGGGGGTGATGGTGCTGTGGGCGTTGGCAATGCCGACAATGGGCTTGCCGAAGTCTTCGTCGCGAAAGCCTACGGCCCTGAGCATGGCGCGGTTGGGGGAGCGCTGTACTCCCTGGGTAACCACTTGGCTGCGCAGCGGGAAAGGGGAATTGGCTATCATTGCAAGAGGAAACCGGGACGAAGTAGGGAGAGGAGAAAAGGGGTATAACTCATCCTACCGCGTTTCTTCGGGGGAACATGAGCTTTCCCGGCAAGAGGGATCCGACCAAATCTGAAGCAACTCTGTAAGTTGTCTGCACCTGCGCCGAGGATCGGCCAGCCTACCTAATAGAAGGGATCCCAGGTTCCAATCGCCCTGGCAAGACCGAGTCCTTGCACTCCGGGTCAAGACGCAGGGGTCGGGGATCCCTTGTATGGGTGTTTTTCTTTCGTGTTGGCGAAGCCTCGTATGGTTCTCAGCTCTCCTCCCTCCCCGCCGGTAGTGTCCAGCAGTGCCGACCGCGTTAGCGGGACGGAGTCCTCACGGGAGATGTTGCGGGATGTGCTCACCCTCTCCCGTCATGTTTTACAGCAGTTTGGCAGTTTTACGGCAGAGGCCCAAGACTTCAGCGCCCTGATGAACCGCATTGCCCTGGCCGGCAAGATGATCGCCCGGCGGCTGAGTCAGGCAGGACTGATCGAAGGGGCGCTGGGGGTTACCGGCAGCCTCAATGTCCAAGGGGAAGAACAGCAACAGATGGATGACTATGCCAACCGGGCCTTCATTCGCGCTTTGGAGCAAACGGGCCTGGTGTGTCGGCTGGTCTCGGAAGAGATGAAAACCCCGGCTCGCCTGCCGGAAAACTGCTCCCTCAGCCGCTTGGCCCTGATGATCGATCCCCTGGATGGATCCTCCAACATTGACGCCAACCTCAGCGTCGGCTCTATCTTCTCCGTCCTTCACCCTCTTGAGGATCGCCCGGAAGCGGACAACCAAGACCTGCTGCAACCGGGCCGTCGCCAACTGGCTGCGGGATATATTCTCTACGGCCCCAGCACCCAATTGGTCTATTCCGTCGGCAAGGGGGTACACGGTTTTACGTTGGATCCCAGCTTGGGGGAATTTATCCTCTCCCGCAGCGACATCCGCATTCCTGAACGCGGCTCCGTCTACAGCCTCAACGAGGGCTATTTCTGCCACTGGAGCGAAGGGATCCAGAACTATGTCCGGTATGTTCACCGCCGCGATGGCTACATCTCCCGTTACAGCGGCGCTCTGGTGGCGGATTTTCACCGCATTCTCCTGCAGGGCGGAGTTTACCTCTATCCCGGCACCCAGAAAAAACCGGAGGGCAAGCTGCGCCTGATGTACGAGGCCAACCCCCTGGCTTTTCTGGCCGAGCAGGCGGGCGGGGCGGCCACCACTGGCACCGAGGCCATCCTAGACATCGTCCCCCAATCTCTCCACCAACGGGTGCCCCTTATCATCGGCAGCCGCGAGAACGTGGAAGAAGTGCTGCGCTGCCTAGAGGGTTCTCTGGTGCCCTAGGTTCTTCCCAATCCTTCTCTTTGAGCCAAGCTGGCCTATGGTAACCCTGGCAGAAAACCCCCTTCGCGTTGGTCTCAACCAAGAACGCACCCCGGATCCCTGCATTGTGGTGCAGTTTGGCGCTTCTGGGGATCTGGCCGCCCGCAAGCTGCTCCCGGCCTACTACCGGCTGTTTGGGCAGCGGCGGCTGCCGCCGGAGTTTACTTTGGTGGGGGTGGCCCGCCGCGATTGGACTCACGAGGTTTATCGGGAAAAGATGCGGGCTGCCGTGCAGGAGTTTGCCCCCCAGGACTTGGGGCCGGAGGCCCTCTGGCAGGACTTCGCCAGCCGCCTGTTCTATTGCCGCCTGGATATCGGGGATCCAGAAGGCTATCTGCGCCTAAAGCAGCTGCTCAGCCAGCTGGACGAAGAGCGGGGCACCCGCGGCAACCGAGTGTTCTATCTGGCGGTGGCGCCGGACTTCTATGCCCAGGCCATCCAACAGCTGGGGGCAGCTGGCATGGTGGCCGATCCGACCAAAACGCGGGTGGTGATCGAAAAGCCCTTTGGCCACGACCTCACCTCGGCCCAGGAACTCAACCGCCTTGTGCAGCGAATTTGCCAGGAAGAGCAGATCTACCGCATTGATCACTACTTGGGCAAAGAGACGGTGCAAAACCTGCTGGTCTTCCGCTTTGCCAACGCCATTTTCGAGCCTCTCTGGAACCGCAACTACATCGACCATGTGCAGATCACCGTAGCGGAAACCGTGGGGGTGGAGGATCGGGCCGGCTACTACGACACTGCCGGCGCCCTGCGAGACATGGTGCAAAACCACCTAATGCAGATCTATTGCCTGACGGCCATGGAGCCACCTGTCTCACTGCGCAGCGATGGGGTGCGCAACGAAAAGACCAAGGTGCTGCAGGCCACCCGCCTAGCGGATCCCCGCAATGTGGCAGCCGCAGCGGTGCGGGCGCAGTACGGCCCTGGCTGGATTGCCGGCAAGCCGGTGCTGGGCTATCGGCAGGAGCCCAATGTCAATCCCCAGTCCAAAACCCCCACCTACGTCGCTCTGAAACTGGAGTGTGATACTTGGCGGTGGAAGGGGGTGCCCTTCTACTTGCGCACTGGGAAACGCCTGCCCAAGAAGGTTTCGGAGGTGGCCATTCACTTTAAGCAGGTGCCCCTTTCCCTGTTCCAATCGGCGGCTCGGGAGGTGAGCCCCAATATCCTGGTGCTGCGTATCCAACCCAATGAGGGTATCTCGTTGCGCTTTGAGGCCAAGATGCCGGGGCCAGAGATCCGCACTCGCTCGGTGGATATGGATTTCCGCTATGGGACGGCTTTTGGAGCGAGTACACCGGATGCTTATGATCGCCTGCTCCTGGATTGTCTGTTGGGAGATCCAACGCTGTTTACCCGTGCCGATGAGGTTGAAGCGGCCTGGCGGGTGGTGACGCCGGTGTTATCGGCCTGGGAGTCTGAGCCCGGCAGCGGCAATGGCGGCGGTGCTGCACCGCCTCTGTTCACCTATGAGGCCGGCACCTGGGGGCCGAAGGCTGCCGAAGATCTGCTCACCCAATCGGGGCGGCGGTGGCGGCGCCTCTGATTTGGCCGATGGCAGTTGCAGAGGAGAACACTGAGAAGTAGGGATCCCCGGCTGTTGCAGCTAACATGGGCATGGCCTGTTTATTGCGTGGGTATCATGCCGCCACTGTTGTTCCGGTTATCCGTCCGGCCCTGGCGAGCCTTGTCGGTGGGCCTGGCAGTTGTGTTGGGGATGGGAGGGTGGAGCTCTGCCCAGGCCCAGGTGTTGCTGCACGTCCCTCTGCCCAATGGGGGCTTGATGCAGGCCCAAGCGCTACAACTGGCCACCGACTCGCTGCGGTTAGCCCAGTTTGGCCAGACGGAAGAAGCGCTGCGCCGCCTGCAACTGGCCGTGTCCATGGTGCCCAACTCCTCAGAGCTACTCTACGTTTTGGGCAACGTACACCTAGAACTGGGGGACTTGGAGCAGGCGATTGCCTCGTTGCAGAAGGCCCGCGCCCTGTCTCCTCAAGATGGGGCTGTTCTCTACTCGCTGGGATCGGCTTATTTGCGGCAGGGCAGCTACTTTGCCGCTGCTGAAACCCTGGAACGAGCTGTGGCCCTGCAACCGGATAACCCCAACGCTCGCTTCCAACTGGGCAATGCCTACCTCATGCTGGATCGGTGGGATGCGGCCCGGCAGGAATATGAGAAGACCTTGCAGTTGGATCCCGCCTACTGGCCGGCCATGAACAACATGGGCTTGGTGGACTATGAGCAGGGGGATCTGGACGCCGCCATCGATCGCTGGGAACGCACGATAGAGATGAACAATGCCGTAGCAGAGCCCTATTTGGCCCTGGCGACTGCCCTCTACATTCGGGGAGAAACCGAACGGGCTGAGGAACTGGGGGCAAAGGCCATGCGCTTGGATCCCAACTACGCCCGCCTGCAGGTGTTGCGGGAGAATCTGTGGCGAGAAAACCTGCTGCGAGATGTGCAGATCCTCCTGCGCACCCGCCCTGTTGCAGAAGCTCTGCAGCAAGCCGCTATCGAGCAGTTCAACCGGCGGATGGGCCTCTCAGAATAGATTCAGGATAGATTTAGGAATTGACAGTGGGAAGTTCTGCAGGGGATCCCTTGAGAACTCGTGCCTGAAACTTGGCCCGAATCCGCTCGGCAATCCCGGCACTGTTCAAGCCTAGTTCTGCCAAGGATTCCTCGGGGGTGGCGTGCTCCACCCACACATCCGGCACCCCCAAGCGCAACAAGGGCACTGCCAGGTCGGCGTCGAGCAGGGCTTCGGCCACTGCCGAGCCAAACCCACCCATGAGGCAACCTTCTTCCACCGTCACCACCAAGCGGCTCTGTTCGGCCAAAGGCAGGATCAGCTCAGTATCCAGAGGCTTGGCGAAGCGGGCATTGACCACCGTGGCTGAGATGCCGTGTTCTTTCAAGATCTCCGCCGCCTGCAGGCTGGGATGCACCATCGACCCATAGGCCAGGATCAGCACCTCGCCACCGCTGCGCAACACCTCGGCTTTGCCGATGGGCAGGGGTTCCCATCCCTCTTCTGCCAGAGGCACCCCCACGCCAGATCCGCGCGGGTAACGCATGGCGATGGGGCCCTGGGTGTACTGGATCCCGGTCACCACCATGCGCTGTAGCTCCGCTTCATCTTTGGGAGCCATTAGCACCATTTCCGGAATGCAGCGCAGATAGGCGATGTCGTACATGCCTTGGTGGGTGGGGCCATCGGCTCCCACAACTCCCGCCCGATCCAAGCAAAAGAAGACCGGCAACTTTTGGATACAGACATCGTGGATGATCTGGTCGTAGGCCCGCTGCAAGAAGGTGGAATAAATGGCCACCACTGGCCGCATTCCCTCACAGGCCATGCCAGCCGCCAACGTTACAGCGTGCTGCTCGGCGATCCCCACATCCACAAACTGATCCGGCAGCTTTTCCTTGAGCTTATCCAGGCCAGTGCCCGTATCCATAGCGGCGGTGATGCCGATGATGCGGGGATCCCGCTCGGCCAGCTTGCAGAGGGCATGGCCAAAGACCTTGCTGTAGCTGGGGGGCTTAGGCTTGGTGGGCGGGTAGGGCTTGCCGGTGGCCAGGTCGAAGCGGGATTGGGCGTGATACCCCACCTGTTCCGCTTCGGCAGGCGGGTAGCCCTTGCCTTTGACGGTGGCCACATGCACCAGCACCGGCCCGGAGATGCCGTGGGCCAACTCAAAGGCATCCAACAACTCCGCCAGGTTGTGCCCGTCCACCGGCCCCACGTAGGTAAAGCCCAGCTCCTCAAAGATAATGCCGGCTTTGTTGTTTTGCACAGCGGTAACCAGCTTCACCGTTTCCTTGAGGCGGTCAATTTCTGGGCTGAGGCTGGATCCCAGTAGGGGCAGGTTCTTCAGTTGCTCTTCTAGGCTGTCGGCCAAAAACTGCACCGGCGGGCTGAGGCGCAGGCGGTTTAAATAGCGAGGGATCGCCCCCACATTGGGGGAAATAGACATGCCGTTGTCGTTGAGCACCACCATTAGGTTGGTCTTGGGCAGGTGCCCGGCGTGGTTGATGGCTTCATAGGCCATGCCTCCGGTCAGGGCACCATCCCCAATGATGGCCACCACCTTGAAGTTGTCTCCCCGCCGATCCCGAGCGATGGCCATGCCCAAAGCTGCCGAGATGCTGGTGGAAGCGTGCCCCGCCCCAAAGTGATCGAAGCGGCTCTCGCTGCGCTTCAGGTAGCCGGAAATCCCCCCCTTCTGGCGCAATGTGTGGAAATTGTGGTACCTGCCGGTGAGCATTTTGTGGGCATAAGCCTGGTGCCCCACATCCCAGATCACCTTGTCTCGATCCAGATCGAGGGTCTTGTAGAGGGCCAAGGTCAGCTCCACCACCCCCAGCCCTGGCCCCAGATGACAGCCGACCGGGGAATTGGCAGCCGTCTGCAGATGTTTGTCGCGAATCTGGCGGGCTAGGCTGCGCAACTGGCTCAGGTTCAGGTTTCGGAGCTGGTTGGGATGAGTGATGTCACTCAGGTGCATAATGGACTCGTCCTTCCGGTGTGATCTCACTCTAATTCATTTTCAGGAGGGGTTTTGTAGCCCTCCCTCTCAAAACTTCAAGGAATGCAGGGATCCCCCTTAATGCTGGGCCAAGGGCAGTGAGATCTTGAAAGGGGCATGCCAAGGAGCTTATTCAAGGGTTAGCCTCGCGTAAGGCCCTCGGTTGCTCCGGAGTTAAGGGCTAGGGCCCACTGCCGCGATGGTTTCTTCCTTTTTGTTAGCCATGAAAATCGCCGCCAACATCACCCAGCTCATCGGTCGCACCCCGCTGGTGCGGTTGAATCGGATCCCGCAATCGGAGGGGTGCCTGGCCGAGATCGTGGTGAAATTGGAGAGCTTTAACCCTGCCGCTTCGGTGAAAGACCGCATTGCCGTCAGCATGATCGAGGCTGCCGAACAGGCCGGTTTGATCACCCCCGGCAAGACCATCTTGGTGGAGCCCACCTCTGGCAATACCGGCATTGGCCTGGCCATGGCCGCTGCTGCCAAGGGTTACCGGCTCATCATCGTCATGCCTGAGAGCATGAGCCTGGAGCGGCGACTGCTGTTGAAAGCCTACGGAGCAGAGGTGCATCTGGCCAGTAGCGCCGGCGGCATGGGGGAAGCCATCTGGAAGGCTGAAGAGATCGTCCGCCGCACTCCCAACGCTTACATGTTGGGCCAGTTCACCAATCCCGCCAACCCCCGGATCCATGCCAGAACCACCGGCCCGGAAATTTGGGAAGATACTGATGGTCAAGTGGATATCCTGGTGGCAGGGGTAGGTACCGGCGGCACCATCACGGGGGCGGGCGAGTTTTTGAAGGGGAAAAACCCAGCCATTCGACTGGTGGCCGTTGAACCCAAGGCCAGTGCCGTCTTGAGTGGTGGACGGCCCGGCTTTCATCGCATTGAAGGGATCGGAGCGGGATTCGTGCCTGATGTGCTGCGGCGCGACCTGCTGGATGAGGTGATCCCAGTGGAAGATGAAGAGAGCATGGTCTACAGCCGGCGCCTGGCCAAAGAAGAAGGGATCCTCTCCGGCATTTCCACTGGGGCTGCCTTGGCGGGAGCCATCCAGGTGGGGCGGCGACCGGAAAACGCTGGCAAGCGGATTGTAATGATCCAGCCTAGTTTTGGGGAACGCTACCTGAGCACACCTCTTTTTCGCGACTTGGAGCGGGATTCCGATTCGAGATGACGATGATGCTGAGACTGCTGCCCTACAGGTCGCCCTGGCCCAGAGGGCGAGCTAGCATGGGTGAGAGTGACGTGGCGGAACGGCAGACGCGCTAGACTTAGGATCTAGTGCCGCAAGGCGTAAGGGTTCAAGTCCCTT
>NZ_JANSIL010000167.1:0-13734 GCF_047462015.1 Synechococcus sp. R5-13
CCGTACTGAACATATTATACATTATTTTCAGTATAGTTGAGCTTATTATTGACTAGAGTCATGCTCTCCCACCGTGCGGCACCCCGACAAACGGGCAGAATACCCCCCATCCGCAAAGAACTTGAAAGTGCTATGCCTCCGGCACCCTACCGGGAACCGCACCGCTACCGCGACCGTGGTTGCCTTCAGGCCGGTACACTCGCCAATGACCGCGGTCAGCTTGCCCCCCGACTGTTGCCAGCGGCTGAGGATGTCTTGGATCTGGGGCCGATCCAGCAAGCCCGCTGCCTGCAAGTTTTGGAACAGATGCCTGGCCCATGGGGTGAGTTCTGCCAACAAGGGATCCGTCGGCGTATCCTCAGGAGTGTCGGCGTCGGTCTCGGGTTCCTCCGGTCTCCCCGTAAGGACTGCGTTTCGCTCACGCAAGCGTGCTGGCCCATCTTTGGCGGTTGAGCCAGAGAAGTTGGCTGCTCTCAACTGAGCCTGCGCTGCCTCGGCGATCAGCTTTTGCTGTTCGTAACTCACCTGCAGCAGACGGTTGCGATTCTGCTCAATCTTGAGATTCTCTTGCAGGGACTCCAGGCTCTGTCGGTAGGCCGCTAGCAGCTCTCGCGCATCTCGCAGTTCCACCGTCAAGTTGGCCTGCTGCTGTTGAAGGGCGCTGAGGCGGGATCCCGTGGTTTTCAGTTGTTGTTGAGCTTGCTCCAAGGCTTCTTGGCGGGCTTGCAGGGATCCCTCCAGTTGGACAATGCGCTGGTCGGCCTCGGCCCGTTCTGCCCTGAGCTGGTGGATCAGGGCTTGGCTCTGCTGCAGTTGCTCCTCCAGTTGAGCAAGGTGTGCTTCGTAGTCACGGTTGGCTGCCATCAGCTGTGCTATTTCCGCTTGCAGTTGTTGTAGCTGCGCCTGTAAGCTTTCCACCTGCTCTGGGGGAACATAGCCGGAAAGCCGCGCCATTTGGGCCTCGTGCTCTTGCTGTAACTGAGCGTAGCGCTCTTGCCACATCTGCAAAGCGGCCCTCAGCTCCGCAATCTGTTGCTCCAAGGCGGCAACCTGCTCTGGCCAGAAGGAATCCAGATGCCGGGATAGAGCAGCCTCTGACTCTGCAGCTTGCTGGGCAAGTTGGGCCTGCAGCTGATCCCGCTCCGATCGGAGCTGCTGGATTTGATGAAGCGCTGCCTCCAATTGGGCGCGTAGGTCAGCCACAACGCTGCTGGGCACCAACTCCGACTGGCGTTTCTGCAGAATCTGGATTTGCTCTTGCAACTGCTCCAGTTCCGACTGGTAGCAATCTTGCTGGGTTTGCAACTGCCGCTGCGCCCTTTGCTCAGCAGCGCGGGCAAGAGCCAGCTCCGTTTCCAGCCTTTGCAGTTGTTCCCGCCAAACCCGCAAATCCTGCTGCAACGTTGCCTGGTGCTGGAGCTCTGCTTGTTGGAGACGGATGGTGGCTTCCAGTTTTTGAATGCGCTGCTGATACTGGCTTTGAAAATCGGCAATCTGCTGGTTCATGTTGGCCAGGATCCGATCCCATTCCTGTTCCTGGAGCTCGATTTGTAGCTGCAAGGCTTCCACTTGCTTGCGGTAGTCGGCCAAGGTGGCCGGTTGAGGCTCATCGGCAAAGGGATCCGAGGCCGCCGCAGCCAATGTTCCAGGGATGGGATCTCCCCCAGCCGCAGATTCAAGACTCGGCGGCTGAACCGTACTCTCTCTCCTGGCCTCTTCGGGTGCAGGCCAATCCTGAGCTGGGTCTTCTCGGCCAGGAATTGTCGATCTTCGGGGGGTAAGCTGAACCTCGGGTTTGGGATCCCTGGCCAAAAAAGGCTGCAGCGCCTCCCACGCATTGGGGGAAGCCATCCGCTGCAGTTGCACCTGGACATCCAAGGCGCGATCCAAAATGGCGGGCTGTACCCAACCTTTCCAGGTGAGGATTTCCCCCAATTTCCGCCCATAGCGACGCTGTTGAGCCAGAGCAACCCGCAATTGCTCGAAATCCAAATGGCCCAGTGCCACCAAAATCTCTCCCAGAGAAAGAGACTGGCTGGGCAGGAAGCGGTAGAGAGCGGCTGGGGTGAGCCAGCCGCGCTCGAGACACACTTCTCCCAACTTGAGGTGGTTTTGCTGTTGCTCTCGCAGAGCCTGAGCCAACTGGGATTGGGAGATCAGACCCGCCCGCAGCAAACGCTGTCCCAGCGGTAAGCTCGACTCAGCCCCGTCGGCAGCAGCACCCCGCCCCTCCAGAAAGGGGAATGGGGTAGAGCCACTCTGGGAGGAAGAGGAGCGCGGAGGCATCAATAAAGTTCCCAGTTTAGGACTGTGTTGTTGCTGTACTTTAGCTTATCGCCCCTCAGGATAAAGCACAAAGAGATGCCAACGCCACATTGACCAGAAAACTGGGTTACAAGCCCCGCCCTTTATGACGGCTTCTTGATACAGTAACTGCGAACTCCGCCAGCTTGTTCGCCTGCGGCGGCACTGAGTGCTTCGTGGTGCAGTACCTCTTACTAGAGGGACATTAGAGGGACAAAGTATCTGGGAGTCTCTTCCCAGTAATTAGGGCGGCGGCATCCCTCTTCGTGCATAGGGATGGAGCAGTACAGCCTGTTAAGGAATCAAGGGGCACAGTAGCAACACCTAGCAAACCAACTTCGGAAGCAGAATGGATTGATGAGTAGTCAAGAGGTCTCTGCTATCTGCTCCATCCCATACTTCCCGGCTCTGGAAAACTGCCGGATAAAAGGCTTCAATACCGACCACATCCTCTCAATCGGATTCAACTCTGGTGCATACACAGGCAGGTCTATGATCCGCGCACCTGTTCCTTGAATCAAACCCTCCACTTCCGAACTCTAATCACCACCTTCCGCGCATCCAGTTCCGGACATGAGTCACTTTGCAAAAACTCCAGAAAATTGCTCTTCTGCATTCCACCCTTGATAACACAACAGCCTACTGCCTCTCTCCAGGAAATAGCTTCAATAATCTTATGTTTTTTCCCTTTGCATCTCTGACGGTAACTGTAAGCTCTTTGACTGCGTAAACTCCGAGATACCCCTCCGTTCCATTGCCTCTCACACCCTTGTCTGGTCTAGAATAGCTATATCTTCCACTGGTATATTCTTGACTTCTTAGCTATAGGCTAATTGTTGCCTTTGCACCTCCTCTTCTCTGATTTTTACACTGCGGTAATTCTTTTTTAGCGTCATTCCTCGCTTTTTTAAAAAGTTGTCTATCGTAACAGCACTCACATCAGTATCCAGTTGCTCTCGTAGCAGTTCTTGATACTACCACGGATAATAGTTCAGGCGCCTTTCAATGACCGTCATAACTTCTTGCCGGTGTTGTTCCAGAATACCTACTCGCTTTGTGCCGACTTTCTTGGGGGATAAATCCTGAGTTTGTTGATACTGATGCACCCAGTGGTGCAGTGTTCTTTGGGTTACCATGAACTGTTCCGCTACCTGGCGAGTGGAGGTCTTGCCTGCCTGATAAGCTGCCACAACTCTTTGGGATAAATCTAACAAATAGGTTGGTATATATCTCTCTTTTCTCTTGGATACTTGTATCCTAATTCATAGGCTGTAATCGGTGAAGTGCCAAAAATGATTCTGATTCTTGTTTCAGCATCGTTGCCGAGCAACCGCTAGGGTGTAGAGACGCGGATCTTCGACAAGAGGATCCCTAGGAAAAAACGAGAAAGAAGGAGAGAAAATCATGTCTGCCAGCACCCTTGTCCGTTGCGCCTGTGAACACTGCAACTGCAGCTTCGAGAGCAGCCAAGGCTATCGCTACGAAGGTCAACTCTACTGCAGCGAAGCCTGTGCCACCCACAATCACGAGCACCCTTCCGCCTGCTGTGTGGCTTCTCACTGCTGCCAGTAGGGTTCAAGGTAGCCCATCATCCCCAGCCCTTTCCTCTGGGATCCATTTCCCCCCTGGGCCGTTTTTGATAGGCTCCTGAGAAGTTCTACTCTTGTCGGCCAAGGGGTCGGCCTAGCTTGCATGGATTACGGCTGGCGCGAAGATACTCCGCACCGCTGGGAGCTGCTGCCCACTCCCCCCCAGTTCAATCCGCAACTGAGCCGGGAATACGGCAAGTATGCGGCCAAGGTGATGGCCCTGCGGGGTCTGCACACCTGGGAGCAGGCGCAGGCCTTCGTGGATCCCGAACACTATTCCCCCACACCACCAGCATCCCTGCCGGATCTGGAGCGGGCGGTGGCGCGGCTGCTGCAGGCACGGGAAAGGGAAGAGACCCTGTGCATTTGGGGGGACTTTGACTGCGATGGTGTCACCAGTACCAGTCTCCTGCTCTCGGCGTTACAACCCTTGGGCTTCCGAGTCCAGTTCTCCATACCGCTGCGCAGCACCGAGGGGCACGGGCTCAATCCTCAACGGCTACAGCAGGTGCTGGCCCAGGGCTGCCAAGTGATCCTGACGGTGGATTGCGGGGTGGGCAATGCTGCCGAAATTGCCATGGCCCAAGTCCAGGGGGTGGACGTGATCGTGACGGATCACCACATGCTGCCGGATCCTCTGCCCCCTGCCCATGCGGTGGTCAATCCCTTGCGGCTGCCGGCTGAACATCCGCTGCGCTTCTTGCCGGGGGTGGGAGTGGCCTACAAGTTGGCGGAGGCGCTCTACCAAGCCCTAGAGATCCCTGGTGTCGAGCAGCACCTGGATCTGGTGGCGGTGGGAATTGTGGCCGATGTGGCGGTGTTGCAGCGGGAGTGCCGCTACTTGGTGCAGCGGGGCCTGCCGGTGCTGGCCAGTACGCAGCGCCCGGGGTTGCGAGCTCTGCTGGCCCAGGTTAGCAACGGCCAGCTCCAGAGGTCGCCGACAGCCCAGGATATTGCTTTTCGCATCGCCCCCAAGTTGAACGTCATTGGCCGCTTGGAAGACGCCAGCTTAGCAGTGGAGCTGCTGACCACCTCCGATCCAGAGCGGGCCCAGGCGCTGGTGCAACGGTTTGTTGCCCTTGACGAAGAGCGCCGGCAGCTCACCCAGCAAGTGATCCAAGAGGCCAGCCAACAGGTAGAGAGCTTGGATCTGACCCGGGAAGGAGCCATTGTTCTGGCGGAAGCCGGCTGGAACCCAGGGGTTCTGGGGATCGCGGCGGCGCGCTTGGTGGAGCAGTATAACTGCCCAACGGTGTTGATTGCCAAAGACGAAGCGGCGGGACGGGGCCATGGGTCGGGTCGTTCCCTGCCAGGGGTGAACCTGGTGGAGGCCATCGAGGCCGTGCGCCCCCTCTTGCGGCGGGGAGGCGGACACCCCATGGCCGCCGGGATCCAAGTGGATCTGGCTTGCCTGGCCGCTGTGCAACTGGCGTTGCAGCGGGAGCTGGCCGCGCGGGTTAGCCCGGATCAGCAGGCTCGCGCCTTGGCGGTGGAGATCGTCATCGATTGGGAGCTTCTGGCCTCTCAGGGCCGGGACGGGGTGGCAGAGCTGGATGAGGTGTATCGGCAATTGCAGCTTCTGCAGCCCTTTGGGCACGGCAACCCCAACCCCGTCGTTGCCTTGATGAACTTCCGTCCCAATAGCTCCAACCTGGGAGTCTCCCGCAATGGCCGCCACCTCAAGTTTGAACTCCAAGGCTCGCCGGGATCCCGTACCCTGTGGTTTTGGCAAGCCGGAGAAGAGCTGGAGCGCTGGCAAAAATGCCAGGCTTTGGACATCGCCCTCCAGTTGGAGGCGGATGACCGGGGCAGACAGCCTTGGCAGGGCAAAGTGCTGGCGGTGCGCCCTGCGGGAGAGTGGCAGGCACCCACCATTTCCGCCCCTCGCCTACAGATCCAAGATTTTCGGCAGAAACCCCTGCCGGATTCGCAGCAGGGGGCCATCTGTTACGACGGGCAGGAGGCCGAGAACTTTGTTCCACCACCAAAAGGGGCAAAGCTGGTGCTGGCCCGCTGGCCCTGGCTACCGGCGGACTTGGCCCAACTGCTGCAACAGGCACAGCCGCAAACGCTGATCCTGACTGCTTCTGGCCACCGCTGGGAGCAGATCCCCCAGCAGATTGCCCAACTGCAAGCGCTGTGGCAAGCAGGCCGACGGGATCCCGAGGATCTGGCTGCAGTAACTGGCTTTCCCCGGCAATGGCTGGCGGAACTGGACGGCCCGGAGCAGATCCCCACCTTGCTGATGGGCCGCCTTCAGGAATCCCAAGCCTTTCACCGCTGGCTGGACGAGGCCAGCCCCACCCAGATTGCCCAACTGTGTCAGCGGCTAATGCAATCGGATCCCCTCTCAAGAGAGACAAGAGAGAAAAGAGAAAAGAACGGAGAGTAGTGAGAAGGGAGTATCCTCACTCCTCTCTCCTCACTTCTCACTCCTCATTGTTGCTCCCCACCGCTGACGCGATACTCTGGATCAAATGGCTCAACCTCATTTTTTCCAGCAACCAGAGCCCCTCAGAGTTTTCCGTGATCCCGGTTCGCCTAACCTTGCACAATTTTCTCTGTTACGCTCACGCCGTTTTGGATCTGCGTGGGATCCATACTGCCTGCATTTGTGGCCCCAATGGGGCAGGCAAGTCTGCCCTGCTCGATGCCCTCACCTGGGGCCTTTGGGGGCAAAGCCGGGCTAGCAATGACAGCGATCTCATCCGCAAGGGGGCCAGCGAAGCCTGGGTAGAGGTGATCTACCGCTCCCGAGGACAAACCTACCGCATCCTGCGCAGCCGTCATCTATCGGGCGAGGGATCCCTGGAGTGGCAAATTCAAACCGGAGAAACCGACGGCCAACCTCGCTGGCGTAGCTTGACCCGCCGCGGCATGCGCGCCACCCAACAGGCCATTCAAAGTCAGCTCAGCCTCGACTACGAGACCTTTATTCACTCCGCCTATCTGCGACAAGGACAAGCAGATGCCTTCACTCTGAAGCGTCCCGGCGAGCGCAAGCAGATCTTGGCCGACATGCTCAAGTTGGGGCAGTACGATTTGCTGGCCGACCGCTGCCGGGAACAGGCGCGCAGTGCCAAACTCAAAGCCGATCTGCTCCAAGAGCGCCTGCAGCAGCTCAACCAACAACAGGCCCACGTTTGCCAAATCCAAGCCGAGCTGGAGCGACTCCAACAACGGCAAACTCATCTGCAGCAGCTCCTAGCCCAGCAACAGCAGGAATTGCAAGCCCTAGAGCGCCTCTACGAACATCGCTGCATCCTGCAGGAGCGCCACCAACACCTTACCCAACACTTGCAAAAGCTCGGCACCAACCTACAGCACACCGAGCAACAGTGGTGTGACCAGCGACAGCACCTGCTCCAGTTGGAAGAGCTGATTGCCCAGAGTGAGGAGATCCTGGCGGGCTACGAACGCTACCAAGCCCTGATGACCCAAGATCGCCATCTCCACCATCTCTTCGAGCAGCAGCAACACCTGCTCCAAGAACACCAAAAGCTCCAGGCCCAGCAAGCCGAGCAGCAGCAGCAGCAACTGCGCAAGATGCAGCGGCTGCAACAGGAGTTGGCCACCTGCCAAGCCCAGGCCCAAGCCGATGCCCAATTGCTGGCAGAACAGGAGCGCATCGAAATCGGCCTGCGCCACTACCAGCAAGCTCAAGAGCGTCTCCAGGCCTTGAACCAAGCCCAAGCGCAAGCCGCCATCCTTCTCCAGCAGCAACAGCATTGGCAAGAGCAAATCCGCCGCGAGCGGGAACGTCTGCAAGCCCGCCTCCAGCTTCTCAGCCAGCAACTGCAAAGCCAGGAAACTCTAGCCCAGCAGCAGCAGCACCTGGAGCAGAAAATTGCCGAAGGAGAGGCCGCCTTGGCAGAGCTGGAGCGACGGCGTCTCTACCAGCAGCGGGTGTTGGAAAAAGTCCAAGAACGGCGGCTGTTCGTGCAAAAGCTCCAGGAACGCCAGCGGGTTCTCCAGCAACAGTGGCAACAGGAAGAAGAACGCTGCCGCCTGTTGGTGACCACCTGGGAGGAAGGTCAAGAGGCGTTTTCCGCTCAAAGTGCTCCGCGAGGCGAACAAGATCAGGGAGAGCGCCGCCCCATCCCCACTTTGGCAAGAGTGACAGCCCTTGTCGAGGAGGCAGCAGAACAAGAGGAGGGATCCCCGGCCCTATCTTCTGTCGGCCAGCCTGCCGAGCCATCCCCTGCAACGCCGACAGCAGAGCCGCAGGGATCCGGCTTTATGGCTCCGCAACGCCGTCGCCACTGGACTTGCCCCCTCTGCGCCCGTCCCCTCAGCCCACGCCTGCGGGATGTGGTGCTAAAAAAACACCGCGAGCGTCAAGAAGAAATTGCCGGCCAACTGTTTGTTATCCGCGAACAACTGGCGGTGGCCGACCGGGAGATCGAACTCTTGCAAGAAGAATACCGCCGTCTTAGCCAAGAACTGGCCACTTGGGATGAGCGCCTGCACCTTCAAGGGCGATTGCAACAGCAGTGGGAAGCCGAGCAGGAGCGCTGTCGGCAAATCCAGCTCTGGCAAGCAGAGGCGGCAGAGTTGAGGGAAATCCTTGACCGGGAAGCTTACGCTCAAGAAGCTCGGCAACAGCTCCAGCAGATCCAGCAGGCCCTGCACCAACTGGGCTATGACGAGCGCGAGCACGCCCTACAACGGGGAGAACTGGAGCGCTGGCGCTGGGCCCTGGGCCGCTCTCAAGAACTCCGCAAGGCCCAAGAGCGCCGCTCTCGCCTCTGCGAGCAAATCGCATCTCTACAGGCACAACTGGAAACCCTGCAACAGGCGGTATCCAAGGACTCCGTCCCGCCAGTGGGATCGGATTCTCCCCTGGCGGAGCGGTTGGCTCAGGTGGAACAGGCGTTAAACCACCTGGGCTACGATGGATCCCTGCACCAGCAGGTGAAAGCCGAACTGGCCCAAGCGCAACTCTGGCCGGTGCGCCTGCAAGCCCTACAGGTGGCCCGCCAGGAACTGCCGGAGGTGGCAGCCCGCACCCAAGCCTTATCCCAACGCCTACAGGAAAGCCGCCAGCACTTTGTCCAGGCCACCCAAGAGTTGGAACGGCTTCAGCAACAACTGGCGGAGCATCCCGAGGTTTTGCCTGCTCAGCTGGAAGGGATCCGCCAAACCCTGCGGGAGCACCGCCGGCGGCTGGATGAGGTGCTGTCTCAGATAGGGGCCGCCCAACAACGGCTACAACAGGCGGTTCAACAGCAGGCGGAACAGGCCGAGCTGGAACAGCAACTGCAACAGGCCCGCCGCCAGCAGCAGGTGTACCAAGAGCTGGCCAATGCCTACGGCCGCAACGGCATCCCCGCCCTGATCGTCGAAAATGTCCTGCCCGAGCTGGAAGCCCAGGCCAACCAGATCCTGGCCCGCCTGACCCAACACCGCCTGCACCTGCAATTGGTTACCCAGCGCTCCGGGCGACGCTATTGCTCACCGGCCAAGCTGTCCTCCGTAGCGGGACGGAGTCCCTATGACACCCTCGACATTCTCATTGCCGATCCCCACGGCACCCGCCCCTACGAGACTTACTCCGGTGGAGAAGCCTTCCGCATCAACTTCGCCATTCGCCTGGCCTTGTCCCGCCTGCTCACCCAGCGCTCGGGATCCGACCTGCAAACCTTAATCATCGACGAGGGGTTTGGATCCCAGGATGCCACCGGACGCGCCCAACTGCTGGCCGCCATCAACGCCATCGCCCCCGACTTTGCCTGCATCTTGGTGATCACCCACATCCCCAGCCTGCAGGATGCTTTCCCCCGCCGCATTGAGGTACAGCCCTCTCCCCAGGGATCCCGCCTCTCCATTCGCGGCTAGTCCCTTCAGGAGTTGCCGGCACGATTTTGCAGCCACTGCTGCAACAGGGGCACCAGAGTCTCGCTGAGTTGGTTCCACTGGTCGGGCTTCTGGACGGTGGTCAGCAGCTCCACTCGCTCGCCTCGGATCACCAGAAAGCCAACCGGCTCGATGCGCACCCCACCCCCCGCTCCCCCAAACAGACTGGCCGGATCCCCGCCGTTGCCGCGACAGCCAGGAGCAGTCTTTCCAAAGTTACCCCCTCCCCCACCCAAGCCAAAATGCAAGGACATGTAAGGGACAATAATCGTCTCACCAATAGTGATCGGCTGACCAAAGGTTTGTCCCGTTTCCGCCAAAACCTTCAGCTTGCCGAGCACCGCCTCCAGCACCGATTCCACGTTGAAGTCGGATCCCATCTCCGTTGACTCGCCCACCAGACGCTCGGGCAAATGGCGCGCAGTACCTTCCCAGGCTAGTGCAGCCACGCCCAAGAGAGAAAGCCCAAGAAACTCCCCTAATCTTCGTCCGGCGAGCCGGAATAGAGATCTTCCAAACGGCTGCGGGCTTCTTCCAAGCTGGCCGAGCGAATCACCAGTAGAGGCTCCTCGGTGAGGTTGCCATCTTCATCCAGCAGCTCTGGGTGAGGGATCCGCTTGCGGGCACGACGAGGAGAGGCCTTGCGCTCTTCCACGCCCAGTGTGATGACATTGGTAACCAAGTTGCGCAGGGCCAAAAAGGCAATGGCCACAAAAGCGATGAGGTAGAGAATCTGCAGCATTACAGGTCGCGGGAGGGGTGAATCTGGCGAAATTGACGGCCCAATTCGGCACATTTCATAAGCAGGCGATGCCATTTTGCCATCAGCCCAGGGTCGATGCCAACCTCTTGATCGGACGCCTGATAAAGCGCTTTGGCTACCTGTAGCTCCGCCTGGGCAGCCAAAACCTCTTCCAGCAAGGACTGCTGCTCTTCTGGGCTGATCAATTCCAGGGTCTCTTCCTGCAAAAAGCGGCGAGAACGCTCAAACCAGTAGCGGTAGTCCTCCAACAGTGGCCCCAGAATCTCTCGCAACAGCTCAGATTTGCTCATGGCCTGGGATCCCTCCACAACTGGTTTGGATGAAAAAATCTTAGCAGAACTTAACCTTCTCTCGCCACGGGAGAGCGGGATTCCAGGTAGGCTTCCATCTCCAGCATCAGGGCTTCGATCTGAGGCAGAAATTCCAGGGCCTGCTCTTGCCAGTAGCCCCGCTGGTGGGCTTCCAGCAGCCGCTCGCTCATGTCCCGCAGCGCCCAGGGGTTGCGGGATCGCAGGAACTGCTGGACTTGGGGATCCAATAGGTAGGCGCGGGCCAGGCCGGCGTACATGAAATCCGGCACAGCATGGGTGGTGACGTCGTAGGCAAAGAGGTAGTCCAGGGTGGCAGCCATCTCGAAGGCGCCCTTGTAGCCGTGGCGCATCACGCCGGCAATCCACTTGGGGTTGATCACGCGGGTGCGATAGACGCGGTCAATTTCTTCGGCCAGGGTGCGGATCTTAGGGTTGTGGGGACGGGCGTGATCCCCGAAGTAAATCCGCGGGTTGCGGCCCTGGAGCGTTCGCACTGCCGCCACCATCCCCCCTTGAAACTGGTAGTAGTCATCGGAGTCCAGCAGGTCGTGCTCGCGGTTGTCTTGGTTGTGGAGCACAATTTGCAGGTGGGCCAATTGCCGCCGCAGGGCTTCGGGGGCCGGCTCTCCCTCGCCATCGGCCCGGTAGGCGTAGCTGCTCCAGTTGAGGTAGGCGCGGGCCAGATCCGCTTCTGTTTCCCAGTTTTGCGCCTCGATCAGCCCCTGTAGGCCGGCCCCGTAGGCCCCTGGCTTGGAACCGAAGATGCGCAGCCGCGCCCGCTCCGCCGCTGCTTGCGTTGGGATCCCTTGCTCCTGCCAGTACTGGGTATCGGCCAGCACGTGGGCCCGCAGGGGATTGTCGGCTTCTGGCTCCTCCAGGTCAGCCACGGCCTGCACGGCCCGGTCAAACAGGGCAATCAGATTGGGAAAGGCATCGCGAAAGAAGCCAGAAATGCGCAAGGTTACATCCACACGGGGGCGGCCCAAAACCGCTACAGGCAGGATCTCGATGTCCACCACCCGTCCTCCATCCCAGCGGGGTTTGACCCCCAAGAGCGCCAGGGCCTCGGCCCAATCGTCGCCGCCAGTTCTTAGAGTTGAAGTGCCCCAAACGGATAGGCCCAGGCGACGGGGATATTCCCCCTGCTCTTGCACGTAGCGCTCCACCAGCCGCTCGGCGGCCAGTGAGCCGACCTGCCAGGCGGTGGGGGTGGGGATGGCGCGAATGTCCACCGAGTAAAAGTTGCGCCCCGTGGGCAACACGTCCACTCGGCCTCGGGTGGGGGCGCCGGAAGGGCCGCTGGGCACATAGCCGCCCCCTAGCCCATGCAGCAGGTTCTCCAGCTCCTGGGGGGTTTGCTGCAGGCGCGGCAGCAGATCCGTCTCGATCCAATGCAGCACCTGCCTGGCTGCTGGCCCCGGCGGCGGATCGTAAGGGATCCCTTGCAGCCGCTGGGCAATCCAGCGGCGGGCTTGCGCTTCCAGGGCGGCCACCCCGTCTCCGATGTGGCGAAAGTTCTCGCCCATAGACCTTGAGGTTTTCCCAGGCCGGCTGCCAGCGGCTAATTCTTCAGATAGACCGCCGCCCCTAGGCCGACCAACATTTCCTCAGGGGTAATTTTGCCATCTTGGTTGGTATCCAGGGCATCGAAAACGCGATCTGCCCCCATCCACTCCTCGCGGGTGATGAAGCCATCCCCATCCAGGTCGTAGAGGCGGAAGACATCCTGGGCGGCGTGGGTAATGGTTTCCTTGGCACCCTCCAGCTTCTGCAGCCGCTCGGTGAGCAGTTTTTCCAGCACCTCCAGCGCTTTGGAGAAGCCCTGGATCCCTTCTTCCAGCTTTTCTGAGGCCATGCGGTTTTCCCGGTGCATCTGGTCGAAGGTAGCTCGATCCATCACCAGGCGGGGAATATCCATCTGCTTGGCTTTTTCTGGATCCAACTTGCGCTCCAGGTAACCCTCGGTGTTCTGCAGCTCCGCCAGCAAGGCGGGCGAGATGGTGAGAAGATCGCAGCCGGCCAACTCGATGATCTCCCCGATGTTGCGGAAGCTGGCCCCCATCACTTCCGTCGGAAAATCGTATTTGCGGAAGTAGTTGTAAATCTGGGTCACCGACTGCACCCCCGGATCTTCGGCAGGAGGGTAGCTCTCCCGGCCCGTGTGTTTCTTGTACCAATCCAAGATGCGGCCCACAAAGGGCGAGATCAGCTTCACCCCCGCTTCGGCGCAGGCTATGGCTTGGTGCAAGCCAAACAACAGGGTAAGGTTGCAGTGGATCCCTTCTTTCTCCAGGATCTCGGCAGCCCGGATCCCTTCCCAAGTCGAGGCAATTTTAATCAGCACCCGCTTGGGATCCGCTCCTGCCGCCTTGTAGAGCTCGATCAGATGGCGGGCCTTGGCGACCGTAGCTTCCGTGTCGTAGGAGAGGCGGGCATCCACCTCCGTCGAGACCCGGCCAGGAATGATGGACAAAATGCGCACGCCAAAGGCCACGGCCAGTTGATCGATGGCGTGGGCCACCACGGTTTTGATGTCGGCTTTGGATCCCAGTTCTTGGCGGGCCTTGAGCAAGGTTTCATCGACAATGCCCTGGTACTGGGGCATTTGGGCAGCCGCTGTGATCAAAGAGGGATTGGTGGTGGCATCCTGCGGCTTAAAGCTCTCGATGGCGTTGATATCCCCCGTATCAGCCACCACGACAGTCATCTGTCGCAATTGCTCCAGCAAGCTCTTGCTCATGTTCGGCTCCTTGAGATTGCGCTACGCGCCGCTTCTGCGACCTAGTTTCAGTGTTACCCATCCCATTCAGGGATCCCGGTAGACATGAGATTGTCTTAATTCTGATACATTCACGCTGAACTCTCCTGAACATGGTTCAGGAAAGAAGCGATCGCATCCTGCCTATCTCTG
>NZ_JANSIL010000168.1:0-4389 GCF_047462015.1 Synechococcus sp. R5-13
ATCCGTACTGAACATATTATACATTATTTTCAGTATAGTTGAGCTTATTATTGACTAGAGTCATGCTCTTCCAGCGGATAGCCAGAGGCCACCGCCAAGGCTTCCAGAGAGCGAACGCCTGTGTAGGTGCGGCCATTGATGATCCAGGTGGGATAGCTGGTGATCCCCGCTTCTGTACATTCTCGAGCCTGTGGAGTGCCGGGGCCGTTGGGGGAGCACTCCACGTAGGGCACTTGGTCGAAAGCTGCCCCGAACAGCTCTTTCTGAGCTTGACAATGAGGGCACCAATAGGCCCCGTACATAGTGCCGCCGATCTGCCGCAGGTGGGCTGCTAACCCTACCGCCAGGGGGCTAGGCGGGGGAACTTGGTTGGCGTACACCCCAATCGTGGTCACCAATGTGAGAAAGGCCACCAGAATGTAGCTGAAGGCCATCTTGCCCCCATCCAGCCAGCGGTGGCCCAGCATGGTCACCAGCCATAGCCCTGCCACCAAGATGATCGCGGTGGTGCAGTACATGCAGAATTGCCGTAGCACTGCCACCATCAGGTAAAGCATGTACATCTCAAAGGCGGTCATGGCGGAAACCAAGCCAAACAGGGCCGGCCAGCGCCACCGCTTCACCAGTGGGATCCCATCCGGCAGCACCGCCAGCGCCAAGACTCCCAGAAACCCCAACAGGCCAACAGCCGCGGTCGGGATCCCCAAAAACTCTGCCCAACGGCTGGAGAGTACCAGGTCACACCCTCCATCCCCAGTGCAGAAGGCGGCGGGCTGCTCCGTCAGCTTGGTGTAGGTGAGATAGGCCGTCAGCAGGGATCCCAGGCCGGCCAGGATCGCCAAGATCAGACGGGAATGGCGCTGCAGCCAGGTCTCTTCTTGGGCTTTGAGTTTGAGATAAGAAGCCATGGAGTTTCAGGGGTTTCAGCAGTTGGACACCCCCGATTATAGTGGGGTGGAGCTGGGCTCGTCCGTGGGATCCGACGCAGAAGAGCGCACCTGGGCGGCAAACCTGTCTCCCAGCGGATCCAGCTCCCATAGGGATCCCAGTTTGGAGTCGGAGATAGGCCGGTCGCAGAGACCCCAACGGCGGCGGAAGTAACGGGCCAGATCTTTTTCTGCCAGGGCCAGGTAGACCGGGCGACCATGAGGGCAAGTGTGGGGATTGGCGGTGCGCTGCCAGGCTTCCAACAGCTTTTGCATCTGCTCCAAGGTCAGCGGGATCCCATTGCGCAAGGCCCCTCGACAGGCCACTGTTACCTGGGCTGCCTGCAAATCTTGACAACCACTGAGCTCCAGCAGGGATCCCTGTACCTCCTCTGGATCTTCCGATGCCAAGGCCAGAGGAATGCGTCGGATGAGATAGGTATTGGGGCCGAAGGGTTCTGGCTCCAGCCCCAACTGCTCCAACCGCTCCAGGGCTTGGGGCGACAGTCCTTGCAGCGTTACGGGCATCTCCGGTGCCACCAGTTGCCAGTGCTGCCGGATGTACTCGTAGCGAACTCGCTCGTGGGCCAGGTGTTGCTCCACCAGCCATAACCCCTGGGGGTGCTCTGCCAAGATGTAGGTCCGATGCAGTTGGGCCAGCGCCTTGAGGGGGGGCAGGAGAGAAGTTGGGCGGTCAGAGGGAGGAAAACGGCTCTGGAGATCGGGCGAGACTCGATAGACCACCTTGGCCTCGCTGGCCCGGATCAGATGCACAGAGCGGCGGCTGGCTTGCCCGGATCCCAATTGCAGAAGGGAGTGCAGGTGTTGGCGCAACTGCTCCTGGCGGGCCGTCAGATTCTCCAGGTAGAGCTCGCTTTTGGCAGGATGACGGTTCCAATCCACCTGCTCTGGGGGCAGGCGCAGGTGAACAACCGCCAGTGGATGACGGTGGCGAGGCAACGCGTGGTGAAAAACCGACTGGATCAGCCGTTGCCAGTCGGGCATCTGCACAAACCGTCCGTTTACGGCCACACGGATCCAATCGGGGTGGGGGCGATGCAGGCGATCCGGCAGGCCCAGCACCACTTCCCAATCGCTATCCCCATCCTGGATCCGCCGATAGCGCAGATCCGTGGGATCCACCTGCGGCAACACCTGCAGCAGCAGATCTTGCAGAGACTTTCCCGGCCAGAGGCTGAGCAGCAATTGCCCTTCCTGATGCACCTGCCAACTGACCCAGGGATGGGCTAGGGCTGCATTCTGCACCAGGGTCAGGAGCGGGCGAGTTTGGGGCAAGGCCCGACGGCGCAGAGGCCAGTCGGCAAACAAATCCGCAACCGTGACCACCGTTCCCAAGGCAGTGGCTGCCGGCTGCTTGTGGATCAGCTCCCCCTGTCGGTCGTAGGCGGCCAGCCAGCCGTGAGCATCGTCAGCGTGGCGGGTTTGGATAGCTAGGGATCCCAAGCGGGCTAGGCTGTGCAGGGCTTCCCCACGAAATCCCAGGCTGCGACCTTCCAGTTTGCTGGTGGTATGGCGGCGGGCCACCTGCTCCAGCTCCGAGGCCGGGATGCCGTGGCCGTTATCCCCCACCTGCACCTGCCAGCGAGTCGGCCAGATCTCCACTTGAATGCGGGTGGCCTGGGCATCGAGGGCATTTTCCAGCAATTCCCGCAGAGCAGCCCCCAGAGAGTCGATCACCTCTCCTGCCGCCATACGGGCAATCCGTTCTGGAGTCAGGGGTTGGATCTGGAACATGACACCAATCCTGCCAATCTGAGGGTCGGGGGCCAACAGAGCCTTAGCTTAACCTTCTCTTGCGGTTTCTGCGGCGGGCAACAGGAGCCTTGCACCTTTTGACCGATTGATGTCTGCAGCAGAGAAGTGCGCTCAATTCTCTACTTACTGTTTTAATTGTTCGTTCCAAAGAGATAATCAAAGCCAGATAAGGTTTACACTAGGAGCAACTTTCATACTATAGTCATTCCAAACTAGATTGAGACACTCCCCAAGCGTTCTGCGCTGCTTCTGCGACCGCCTCCAGCCCCTCTCCCAAAGGGAATCATCCCTCACCCCCAGTCCCTCTCCCAAAGGGAGAGGGGAGTTAGGAAGCAATACAACAGAAATGTTTCATTCCTGTTTAAAATGACTATAAAAAAGCAAGGAATGAATCTAAAAAAGACCTATCGCAGCACGAAAGTCAAAGAAGAGTAAGTGCAAAGACAACGATCAACCTGCAGTCAAGAAGTTGGGAATATACCAGTGGAGGATATAGTTGTCCTAGATCAGATGCGGGTGTAGGAAGGAATCGAGCGGGAGGTATCTCGAAGTTTGCGAGGTCAAAAAGCTTATGGTTATCGCCAGAGAAGCAAGGGGAAAACATAGGATTATTAGAGCTATTTCCTGGAGAGAGATAGTAGGTTGCCGTGTCATCAAAGGTGAGGTAGAGAAGGGGATTTTCGGGAGCTTTTGAAAAGTAGTTTATGCCCAAAACTAGATGCGGGGAAGTTAGCGATTATGGATAACTTAAACATCCACAAGGGTCAATTCGGGGAACAGATCGCGGAGCACAGATCTGCCTGTGTATTCACCGGAGTTGGAGCCGATTGAGATGATATAGTCGGTGTTGAAGCATTGTATCCTGCAGTGTTCCAGAGCTGGGAAGTATGGGATGGATCAGATAGTAGAGACCTGTTTATTACTCATCAATCCATGCTGCTTTCGAGGTTGGTTTGTCAAGTGTTACTACCGTGCCCCTTAATTCCTCAACAGGCTGTATGTATGGCTTCTTCTACTGTTTATCTGAGAGGATCCCGCTTCCAGTTGATACCAAGGCGGCCAGGGTCGAGCCCACCGCCATAGGAAAATGGGCAGGGACGGGCTGGGATTCTTCAGCTCCTGGTGAGATTGGTAGAATAAGATCAGCATTCGCCTTGAATTTGGATAGGGACTGGGGTTAACTGTTGGGATCCTCGGCTATGTTCGACAAACTGCTCTTTCCCATCGATAACTCGCGTGAAACCAGCCACGCCTTGCCCTTGGTGGCGGACATAGCACAGCGCTACAAGAGCCAAGTGTATTTGCTTTCTGTGCTGGATGATACGGAGCTTGACCCGGAGCGAGCCGAGCAAGCCCGGCAGAACATCCACAACCTGCTTAAGCAAACGGAGTCCGGCCTGCATCAAATCGGCCTTAGCAACGTCAAGAGTGAGTATCGAGAGGGGAAGGTACCTTTTGTCATCTGTGATGTGGCAGACGAGCTGGAGATCAGCCTGATTGTGATGGGCTGCCGCGGCCTCACCCTATCTGGAGAGGGGCAGAACAACTCCGTGAGCCACCGCGTGATCGATCTCTCCCCCTGCCCGGTGTTGGTCGTGCCCTGAGGAGAGGGATCCCATTGACCAAAAGGCGCGGCAAGCCCCGTCCTTCAGGGCAGGGAAGGATAGCGCCGACCGTAGCCGACGCC